>CAZBFZ010000082.1:0-3993 GCA_964491245.1 uncultured Methanosarcinales archaeon | reverse complement strand
TAAAGAGACTTCTCTCCCATACCCCCAACTCACGTTAGGGAGCCTTACTTTTTTTAATTAAAGGGCAAAAAATGAGGCGCGGCGATGAGGAACATAGGAACCCTATTCCTTTTTCTGCTCACCGCCGCTACAGGGGCAGCCGCCTACTTCGCTAAGAGCCAGAATATCCAAGGGTATTATGCGCCAATCACAAAACTTCTTACAATACTGCTCGTCATAATAGCTGCAAACATCATCACCAGAATAGGTGTGTGGCTGCTGCAAAGGTACGGAAAGGCAAAGGAGAAAGCCGAGCTCAAGCAGATAACATCCATTTACAAGTATGCTGTGCTGATAGTCCTCGTGCTGGTCATACTCGTGCTGCTTTACGGCGTGATAGGACCAGCAATAACCTCAATAGGGCTGCTGGCTGCCGGCCTGACCCTGGCGCTGCAAAGGCCCATACTCAACCTTGCAGGATGGTTCTCCATAGCTGCAAAAAGGCCGTTCAGGATTGGCGACAGGGTGGACATAGGGAACGTTGGAGGGTATGTGCACGACATAGCGCTAATGCACACGCACATCAGCCTTGTCGAGAAGGATGAGCA
This sequence comes from uncultured Methanosarcinales archaeon, assembly GCA_964491245.1. Lineage (GTDB taxonomy): Archaea > Nanobdellota > Nanobdellia > Woesearchaeales > UBA10216 > UBA10216. The sequence goes on along the minus strand of CAZBFZ010000082.1, from coordinate 3,406 downwards.
GACAGGAAAGATGGCATACATCCCGAACGAGACGGCCCTGACGCAGCCGATTGTGAACTACACAAAGGGTTCAGCCCTTGTGTGGAGCGAAATCAGGGTAAGGGCGCCGCTAAAAGCCGATGTTAAAAAGCTTGAAAAAAGGATTCTCGAGTGCGCCGAAGAGGCGGTTGGCAGGACGATGAAAGAGGCGTCAAGGAAATGGAATACCGAAGTCAAGCCGGAAGTAAGGACTAAAATGGAGTACTCCGCCGCGAACGAAGCATACATCGAGCTCGCATTGAGGTTTCTGTGCAACGTCAAAGAACTGCCGGCAACCAAGAGCGAAGTGACCAAGAGAATAATTGCAAAGTTCAGAAATGGGATGGAAAGATGATAACAGACGGCAAAATTGGCAGCATAGGCAAAAAGCTTTCAAAGCTCAGGGAAGACGAGGACGACTTCAAAGGGTACCGGTTCACTGTAATCCAGAAGAAGGCAATCAACCCAAAAGATGTAATTCCAAAGAACGTGCTTGAAGAGATAGACAGGGTCTATAACCAGAAAAAGCTGAATTCGTTCTTCAAAGCAGCGCCAGCGCCAGCAATTGCCGCAGACCAGAAGCCATACCAGCTGCCGCAGCATGACCTTTTAGGAAAACCCAAATCGTCAGCGGACGATTGGGCCCAGTCGCCGCAGCGACTTGGGGGTCAATCAAAAACAGAGCAACAGCCTGCCCTAACAGCGGCAACAACGAACCTGGGCTTTGAGCCAACCTTGAAAGTCCAGCAGGTTCCGCAATCCCAGACGCTGTTCATATCGCAGCAGCTCAAGCAATTCCAGCAGAAGGACGGCGTTGGGAGCAGGAAAAGGGAAAACATAGCAGGGGTAAAGGACCCCTACAGCCAGAGCAGCATCGAGGAACTGGTGGGGAAGGCGGCCACGAGGCTGTCAAAGGACGTGGGGGCGGACTGCATCGTTTCCATTGAGAAGGCGCAGAAGGAGGCGCAGGACTTCAACTTCATCTACGCCAAGCTGGCAATATTCAAGAAAACAGCAAAGAACGTCTACACAAAGCTTAGCTACACCACCAAGATGAGGAAACAGATAGGAGGCTCAACGCTCCCCGTAAAAGAGATATTGATGGAAGCGGTAAACAGGCACTTCATAAACAAGGGCGAAAGGATTGTCTGCGTGGCTGACGAAAGCATAGGCACCGGCTACAAGGGGCTTATATTCGTGTTTGACGTTGACAAGATATTTTTCAACATGAGCATCCACAACCTCACGGAAAAGATAAGCAGCGACGTGCTTGAGGCAATCCTCAACATCGCGCTGGAGATTGTGAACGAGGGCAGGGAAGGCAGGAAGATAGGAACCTCTTTTATCGTTGGAGATGCTGGCGAGATGTCAAAATACGCCAAGCAGCTCATCATCAACCCCTTCGCTAATTACCCTTCAGAGATGAAGCAGATAACAGACCCCGACATAAAGGAAACAATCAAAGGGTTCTCCCAACTGGATGGGGTGTTCTTCATAGACGAGAAGGGGACTGTCCTGTCGGCTGGCACGCACATCAACCTAGACATCGCGGCCGCCAGCCTTGAAGGCTTTGAGGGGTTCGGAACCAGGCACAGATATTCTGCCGCAATCACCAAACTGACAAACTCAATTGCGGTTGTTGTGTCGGAAAGCGGGGGAACTGTCAGGGTCTTCAAGGAAGGAAGGATAGTCATGAAGCTGCCGTAAAATTCTCAAACTGTTTAAACTGTGACAGAGTCACAAATAAGAAACTACCCTTTTCCGCAGCCTTTTTGGGTAAGCCTTTAAATAAGCCACCAATTTTTTGTGGTTCAGCCTCTCCTTGAAAGCAGCGATAAGCTCTTTGCTTATGTTCTCCTTAAAGTAAACCATATCGAGAAAAGTTTTTTCAATGTCAGAATATGGGAAAACAATTTTTCCCTCATTGGCGTACTCAATGCCAAAAAAATACCTCCTCCCAATCCTTCTGACAAGCACGTTCTTTCCTAAAACAGTCCTGATGCCAGGCCTTACCTTCCTGGAAGTGATTATTACGGGAATACTCTCCTGTTCCCAAAGGTTGTGATAACTCAGCGCATCTTGCAGGCCAAAATATGCAGGCTTAAAACAAAATACGGCAAGCGAAACATCATCCAACGCAGTGTAGCATCCCTTTGCAAGCCTCTTAATCCTGCGGCTGGCAGTGAGGTAATGGATGAGCCTCTTAACATACTGCCTGACCTTCTTCCTATGCGTTACAACCTTCTCTATCGATGAATAGCTAACAACAGGACTTTTGGAAAACAAAGTTTCAACATCCCTCAGGTATTTTTCCTTGCCCACCTTACAGCCTCCCTTTGATGTAGTCCAGCATTTTTTGGGAACTGGGCACAAGACCTTCCAGAATCAGCACCTTAAGGTCTTTCTCGTCAACAGGCGCCTTGAACTTGGCAATAAGCCCCCCCAACGCTTTCCTAATGCGGGAAAAGTCCCCTACATGCCGCAGCAAAAAGAAGGTATCGTATAAGTCACGCACCTTGAACCTATTCAGGTAAGCAGCCACTTTCTCCCCCACAAGCTCCTCGGGCTTTAGGGTGTAGACAGTGAGAAGGTTCCCCTCGGCTGTTTCATACTCCTTAATGGAGCCGCTTACAGTTTTGAACACGGCCTCAAACCTGACAACAGTTCTGTTAAACCTCAGTGTGGAGTAAAGGCTGCGCTCGCCAATTTTTCTCTTTTCGACAACAAACCCGCTCTTTTCCAGCATACTGAAAAGTTTGGCAAGCTTCTTAGCGTCCTTTGCAATGTACACATCCACATCTTCTGAGAACCTGTTGCCACCGTAGCAACGCCAGATAGCGGTGCCGCCGTGCAGCACAGCCTCATCAAAAGCCCCGTACAGAGCCTCAACTACCAAGTCCTGAGCCTTCGCAACCTCCCTGTGGGCTGCTTTCTTTAAACGCAGCATAATGGGTATCACTAACATGCCTCCGGGCTGCCTAATTTAACGATTAACCAAAGTTACCAATATATGTAACTTTCGTTTATTTATAAATTTTACGATTTTCAGGGTGTTCAAGGAAGGAAGGTAGGATAGTAATGAAGCTGCCGTGATTCCGGTTATTTAGGTGACTACATTTTCTTATGACTGTAGTCACATATTTTTTGCATTCCGTCTGGAATACCATTACATTTTGCTTAAAAATAACAAAAATTAAATACTTGTAATTGTAACGTTTCCTGCATGAACATTGTAAAGCGCGGCAGCTTCCATTATATCGCCCACTCTTTCCGAAAAGGCGGCAGGGTTATGCATAGGGAGAAATACCTTGGAAAGCAGCTACCAAGTAACATAGAGGAGTTAAAAGAAGCATTTCTCCGCAAATGCCTCGCTGAGGAGGCGTTCAAA
>CAZBFZ010000081.1:0-4040 GCA_964491245.1 uncultured Methanosarcinales archaeon | reverse complement strand
TAATCGGCGCAGTGGCAAAAACGTGCTCGCTACTAACCAACAGCGGAGAATCGCTAACGTCTGCCGCTGATGCAATTTCAGGAGGAAAAGAGGGCTATATTGTTGTTGCAGAGGGAATGACAGAAAGGCACAAGGCAGCAGTCGCTGTTGCAAGGCTGAACAGCTCCTCATCCTACCTGTTCAGAATCGAAGCGGCAACAGCAGAAGACCTGAAAAAGCTGCTGCCTGAGCTGAAAAGCCAGTCAAACGACCTCGCCTTCCCAGGGTATCCTTACGGAATGCTGATGGCAGACAGGTTCGCGAGGATAAGCAATGCAGACGCTGAATTGACAAAAACAAAGGTGCGCGCTACGGCAGCTGCTGAAGTGAAAGCGCTCCTGAAGCACGAAAAAGCGCTGAACGCGCACAGGATACTTGACAGGATGTGAAGGAAGAACAAAAAATATTTAAATAAGGTTATTTAATGTTAAATAACATGGTGCTGAAGACTTTTAATGTGGGGGAGGACGTCTATGCCAAGTTCTCCAGATTCTGCAAGGAGCACGGCATAAGCATGAGTAGGCAAGTTGAAACATTCATGAGATCCATGCTTGAAGAAGAACCTGAAGCAAAGAAGGAGTACTTGGAAAAGCTTGAAAGGGTAAGAAAGGGCAGATTTATCAAGGTCGCAAGCCTTGCTGAGAGATACGGGCTGTAAAATGATATACGGCTTGGAGATTTCTGAGCAAATTGACAAGATTCTCGGCAAGTTAAAGAAAAAGAACAGAAAACAGCTTGAAATAATAAACAAAAAAGTTGAAGAGATTCGCGAGAACCCATACCATTACAAGCCACTCAAGGGAGATATGAAAGGTGCCAGAAGAGTCCACATAGACACATCATTTGTGCTTACATACGAAATTGACGAGGAAGCAAAAATAGTCAGGCTACTCGATTATGACCACCATGACAAAATCTACTGAAACGGAATTGCAAAAACATCTCAAACTCTACAGGGAAGGGAAATGCTCAATTGACAAAGCAGCAGAATCGGCAGGAATAATTGTTGCAGAAATGATGCAGGAGGCAGCAAAAGCGGGAATACGCTCTTCAGAAACAGCGGAAGAATACAGGAAAGGGCTGGAGCTGCTGAAGAAAAGCAAAGTTTAAATAAGCAAAGAAAGCGTGGAATATCCAGCTTATTCGGCAAAAAAAAAGGGGGTTTCAGGTTGGCTAATGGAAGTAACGGCAAAAAGAGCGCTCTTATTCTGTGGTTTGATGAGATAGCGATAGAAGACACACCCCTCGTTGGCGGGAAGAACTCGTCGCTGGGCGAGATGTTCAGGGAGCTTGGCAGGAAAGGCGTAAGCATACCAAACGGCTTCGCAATAACAGCATCAGCTTACAGGCTGTTCGTAAAGGAAGCAGGGATTGAAAAGGAAGTCAAAAGGGTTCTCTCAGGACTCAACGTAAAAGACGTCGAGAAGGTTGCAGAGGCAGGGCTGCGCATAAGGGAGCTAATCAAGGGTGCAGAATTCCCGCTTCGGCTAAAGAAAGAAATCATCGAGGCATACTCAAAGCTGTGCAGGGAATACGGCCAGCATACGGACGTGGCTGTCAGGAGCTCGGCAACGGCAGAGGATCTCCCATCCGCCAGTTTTGCGGGACAACAGGAGAGCTACCTTAACATCAGGGGAGAGAGCTCGGTGCTTGCAGCGTGCAAGTTGTGCTTTGCCTCGCTCTTTACAAACAGGGCAATCGTCTACAGGCACGAAAAAGGGTTCGACCACTTCAAAGTGGCATTGTCAATCGGAGTCCAAAAGATGGTAAGGTCAGACAAGGCCGGCTCAGGCGTGATATTCACGATAGACACAGAATCCGGATTCAAGGACGTTGTGGTTATAAGCGCAGGCTACGGCCTCGGGGAAAACATAGTAAAAGGCAGGATCAATCCTGACGAATACGTTGTTTTCAAGCCAACACTCATGAAAGGCTTCAAGGCGGTAATCTCGAAGAAGCTCGGCGACAAAAAGCTCAGGATGGCGTACTCACTCGGAGGAACAGCAACAACGAGAAACGTGGTTGTGCCGTACGAGGAAAGGAAGCGCTACGTCCTCAATGACGAAGAAATACTGACTCTGGCAAGGTGGGCGTGCATAGTGGAAAACCACTACTCACAGAAAAACAAGAAGCCGATGCCAATGGACCTTGAATGGGCAAAAGATGGATTACTGAACAAGCTGTTCATAGTGCAGGCAAGGCCTGAAACCGTGCAGGCAGGCAAGGACACAACCGTGCTTGAGAGCTACGTGCTGAAGGGAAAAGGCAAGGTGCTTGCAAGAGGGCTGAGCGTAGGAGACAGGATAGGGCAGGGCAAGGCGCACATAATCAGGGATGTAAGGCACATCAGGAACTTCAGGCCTGGAGAAGTGCTTGTTACAGAAATGACCGACCCTGACTGGGTTCCAATAATGAAAATGGCTGCTGCAATAGTTACGAACAGGGGGGGCAGGGCATGCCACGCTGCCATCATAAGCAGGGAGCTTGGAATACCCTGCGTTGTTGGCACAAACAACGCCACCGAAAAGATAGCTATGGGACAAAAGATAACAGTAAGCTGCGCAGCAGGCGAGGAGGGCATGGTTTATGACGGGCTGCTAAAGTACGAAGTCCAGCACCTTGACCTGAGAAAGCTCCCGAAGACCAAAACAAAGCTCATGGTCAACATAGGGAGCCCTGAAGAAGCTTTCAAGCAGAGCTTCCTGCCGGTAGCCGGAGTTGGACTGGCAAGGGAAGAATTCATAATAAACAGCTACATCGCAATACACCCTCTCGCGCTTGTTGAATACGATAACCTCAAGGACGTCGTGGTCAAGAAAACCATAGAAGGGCTGACGTATTGCTATAAAGACAAGAAGCAGTACTTCATTGACAAGCTGGCAGAAGGGATAGCAACAATCGCAGCGGCATTCTACCCCAAAGACGTAATCGTGAGGCTGAGCGACTTCAAAAGCAACGAATACGCAAACCTCATTGGGGGGCACCTGTTTGAGCCCAAAGAAGAAAACCCCATGCTTGGGTGGAGAGGCGCATCAAGATACTACAGCGACAGCTACAAGAAAGCGTTCGCGCTGGAATGCAAGGCGCTGACAAAAGCCAGGGAGGAGATTGGGCTGACAAACGTGAAAGTAATGGTTCCAATGTGCCGAACACCGGAAGAAGGGAAAAAAGTCATTGCCGCAATGGAAGCCAGCGGGCTGAAGCAGCACAAGGACGGCCTGGAGGTGTACGTGATGTGCGAGGTGCCAAGCAACGTAATCCTTGCTTCGGAATTTGCAGAGATATTTGATGGCTTCAGCATCGGCAGCAACGACCTGACGCAGTTCACCCTTGCTGTTGACCGCGACTCGGAACTGATAAGCAGCATATTTGACGAGAGGAATGAGGCGGTAAAAAAGCTGATACGGGAAGTAATAGCCATTGCAAAAAGAAAAAAGAGAAAGATTGGCATTTGCGGACAAGCGCCTTCGGACTACCCTGAATTTGCGGAGTTCCTGGTTGAATGCGGCATAGACAGCATATCACTTAATCCGGATGCTGTCGTGAAGACGCTGATGGTCATAGCGAACAAGGAAAAAGCGATGGAAAGAAAGCACTAATACTCGCCAAGCTGCTTCTGGTCCCTGCTGAACCGCTCAAGGTACTTCGGAGGAGCTATCTTGCGGTACTCAAAGCCGTTGTCTGTCAGCATCTGCAGCGCATTTGCGGAAATTTCCGGGGCTGCGATAATGCCTCTCACCTTATCAAGACCCCTGAGCTGCTTAACCTTGCCAACATAGCGCTGCAATTGCTCAACCGCCCTGAAGTCGGCAGCGTACCGCTTGCATTCGACTACAACAAGGATATTATTTTTATCGTAGCCGAAAACGTCAATAAAGCCGTACTTAGTGTGCTCCTCACGGCTGAGGGGCTTGAATCCTGGCTCAATAAGCTGCGGATTGTCATAAATCATGTCGGACATGTCCCTTTCAGAGCCCACAAGCTGAATCTTGGCTGTGTCT
>CAZBFZ010000080.1:0-4052 GCA_964491245.1 uncultured Methanosarcinales archaeon | reverse complement strand
TCGCTTGCAATCGGAGCCTTCATGGCAGGCATAATACTTGGCAACACCCAATATAATTATGAAATAGCTGGCAAGGTAAAGCCGCTCAGGGATTTCTTCCTCACGCTATTCTTTGTCAGCCTTGGAATGCAGCTGACGCTTAGCAACTCAAACGGCTTGCTTGCCAAGACGGCTGCCGCAGCCCTGATGGTGGTCGTGCTCAAGCCGGTGGCCACCTTCCTTATTACAAAAGCGTTCAGGTTTGGCAACCGGACTGCGCTTCTGGCATCCCTGCAGCTTGGCCAGGTTAGCGAGTTCTCGCTCATAATCGTAGTAGCTGGAATCTCGCTGGGCCACATAGGAAAAGAGTTCTTCTCAATAACAGCGCTGCTTACAATGGCAACATTCGCCCTGACAGCTTATGCCATAAAATTTGACAACACCATATATTCAAAGCTTGGCCCTTTTATGAAGGTGTTTGAGCGGCTTTCAGCAAAGGAGGAACACCTCAACAACCTGCCTAAAAAGCTGGAGGGGCACGTTATCGTCTTTGGCGTGTATAAAATGGGCGGCAAGGTAATCAAGCTTTTGAGGCAGGCAAAAGAGAAAATCGTCGTAGTTGACTACAACCCTGAAAAGATAAGAGGCCTGATAAGGGAAGGCGTCAACTGCGTATGCTCAGATATGGGAAACTGGGACATTGATGAAATGCTGGAGTACAAGCATGCGAAGGCCATCGTTTCAACAATCCGTGACAAGGACAACAACCTTACGCTTATAGGGAGAATAAGGGAGTCTTGCTCCACGGCTGCCATCGTAGTCGCAGCCTTTTCCGAAGAAGAAGCAGTTGAGCTCTACAAGAAAGGAGCGGACTACGTTGTGCTGCCTGACCAGATGGCAGGGGAGCATATAGTGTCGGAAGTTATAAGAAAAAAGGCCTCTGCGCTAAGGAAGCTTGCCAAAAGCAACAAGAAAAGGCTGGGAATAAGATAAATTAATAAACGCCGCAGTCAAAAGCGCTGCTGAGGATTGCGATGGACGTTTTTGAAGCAATAAGGGACAGGAGAAGCATCAGAAAGTACCTCGACCTGCCAGTGGAATGGGACAAGGTTGGCAGCGTTCTGGACGCTGGCAGGATTGCGCCATCCTCAGGCAACCTCCAGGCGTGGAAATTCATAGTGGTAAGGGACCTGAAGAAAAGGAAAGAGCTCGCCGAGGCAGCAGGCCAGCAGTACTGGATGGAGCAGGCTCCGGTGCACATCGTCATAGTTGGCGTATTCAACAAGCACCAGAGATTCTTCGGCGACAGGGGAAAGGAACTTTACGTAATACAGGACTGCGCCATGGCAGCCCTGCAGATGATGCTTGCCGCCCACTCGCTCGGCCTGGGAAGCTGCTTTGTCAGCGCCATCAACGAGGAAAAGGTAGGAAGCCTCATACTTATAAGAGGAGGGGCACGGCCCATGGGCATAGTGACTCTGGGATACCCTGCAGAACAGCCAAAAGCCCCATTGAGGTACAGGATTGAAAACGTGGCTTACATTGAGGTTGACGCAGGACTCGCCTACGTGCACGGTTACACTCCGGGCAGGATTGCGGACTTTGACTCAAGCACAACAAACTGGAGGTTTGCGCAGCGGGGCATAAATTACGCCAAGCAGGCAGCGCATGACATAGACCGGTTGACGAGGGAAAAAAGAAAGGGCTTCCTGCACAGGATGCTTGAAAAAACAAAGAAGAAGAAAACAGAAGAAAGCAAAAAGGGGAAATGATTTTCTCACAGTTCCTCCCTGAGCTTTTTTAATTCCGCATCTTCACTATCTTCCTCGCTGCCGCTTCCCCCCCTGCCCTTTACCACAAAGAAAATGGCAATCAACAGAACTATTATGCCAACCATAACAAGCGCCGTCTTAACCTCTGTTGCCATCAGTTTCCGCTTTGGCTGCTTTTCCCGCTTTTGGATTTCACCTACTGTCGCATTGGCAGTGCTATCAGGCGCGCCTTCTGCAATAGTTGTATAATTTTCAGCTGCCTGAGCTGCCTTGTAGGGATTTGAACTGTTAATAACCAAGCTGAACGGCGCAGACAGCTCCTGCCCATAACTGGTGCGGTACACCACCCTTCCCTTGTAAACGAGTGTTGAGCTGCCGTCGGCACTTGGCTGCTGCGACTGGAGCAGCTTCGGAGCATCGGTAAAGCTCGCATGGCCTGAGGCGCCTATCGAGCCGGCTGAGAACGCCTCCTTTTCAGGCAAGGTGTCTGGGATTACTGCAACGCCGTATATTGCGAGATGCGCAGGATTAACAACATCCATAGCCGCTTCTCCTGTTTCATTGTCATAATTTGCCAGCCGAATATAAGGCTTGGCGAGCGTCACATTCACAAGGATGTCTTTTGCCATCTCTTGCTTCAGCTTGCCAAAAAGCCAGCTCGCGTTTGCGCTCACAGCTACAGCTCCTGCATACTCTGCCTGTGAAGTGATTCTTATCGTTGCATTCTCATTCAAAGCTGTTGCCCTGCCGCCATACACAATCAGAACGCCACCGGTCTGCTTTTCCAGCACTGCTTCCTTACTTACTGAAACAACCCCAGTGCCTGCAGGAATAAAAGCGTTAAAGACAAACGATTCCAGATTTGAGCTTGTCCTGAGCGAAATGCTGATGTTCAAAGGCTCGCCGAGAAGCACTTTCCCCACGACAGTTTCGTTCAGCAAAAGCGGCAGGGGCCTGACAGTCAAAGAAGCAGTGGCTGTTGCTGTTTCCCTCTTAATCACATCATAAGAGGCACCAGAGGCCAGCGCATAGGTTCCAGGGGCTAGCGCCGTGACCTTATAGCTGCACCTCCCGGTTTCCCCCACCTTAATTTCAGCTGCCATTATGAGCGTGTTGTTCGCTGAAACCTGGCAGGGCTGGTCGGGAAGCTCGATAATTTTCAGCTGGCCTGGAACTGTCTCGGTAAAAAACACTGCCCCCTGAGCAGAGCCAATGTTGGTGATGTTCACGCTAACTACAGCTGAGTCGGCAACATCAAGCTCCGCCTTGTCCAGAGCCTTGGCGACCTTAATCTCGGGCGCAACAAGGCTGATTGTTATCTTGAACTCGTAAACCTCCCTGTCAACAAGCGTGTGGTTATAGCCCTTGAATGTTGCGCCTTTGTAGCAGGCCTGGAACCTTCTCCCGGAAGAGCATGACTTGTTTTCAACTATCAAGCTCTCCCCAGGCAGGTCTATCACAACCTTGTCTCGCGGAGCAGGCGACACAAGCGAAAACTGGTCTCCTGTTGTGGTGTTGTAATTGTGCCCGGCAAGTACGCTGCTGTCAAAAACAGGTGCTGCGGCTGCAGCATCATGAAGCCCAGACATTACAGCAAGAAGCGCGGCAGCAACAACCAGAATTACACAGATTTCCCTCTTTTTCTGGCGCATGGGTAAAAGACCGATTCTGAGGTATTTATTCTTATCTTTTTATCCCCATTGCAAATGTTTCCGAGTCAATCGGCTCTACAAGCTCAGCCATTGCCTTCAGCCCCTGAAAAGCCTCAACCGGTGCCATACTGCATGAAAATATGGGAATCTTTTTAAACATTTTTTATTCCCTGAACGCTTATGGCTGGGGAGCGGGAGAATGAAGAGGTTGCGGGGCAGGTCATCTCAGGGGAGTTTGACAGCGTCCTCCTCAGGCAGAAGTCAGGCACGAGGCTTGAGATAGGCGAGCTTCTCGTAACGAACACGGCAGAAGGCAAGATACTGCTCCAGCTTTTCAACCTGGCATACGGCTCGCAGCTGTCGCAGCAAAGCCTTGAACTGATTTCAGGCGTGAAGCTCGAGGGCGAAAACGACCTAGAACTGCTTGACAAGGAGCTGCGAAGCTACACGCTCGCATACCTGAAGCCGCTGCTGCTAATCAATGGCAATGAAGCAAAGGTGTGCAAGTCGCTGCCTGCGTTCTTCTCAAACGCAAGAAGGGTAAAAGCAGAGGACTTATCCTTTCTCTCAACGCCGCAAACACCGCTGCTGCTTGGAAAGATACGCTCAGGCTCCAATGCGCTGGACTTTGATGTTGTAATTGACGGCG
>CAZBFZ010000079.1:0-4082 GCA_964491245.1 uncultured Methanosarcinales archaeon | reverse complement strand
TCAAGCGACATGCCTGTCTTCTACAATCCTGTGATGAGGAGCAACAGGAATATTACTTTAGTTTTAATAGCGGCGGCTGCCAAGAAATACGGAATTGAGAAATGGTCTGTGGCAGACCCCATGGCCGCTACCGGAATAAGGGAGATAAGGATGCTGCTGGAGCTTGGCGGCAGCAAATTTGAAAGGGTAGCAATCAATGACTATTCTTCGGCTGCGGCCGCTTTGATAAGGAAAAATCTCGCCCTTAACGGGATAAAAAGCAAAAAAGTGGCTGTCACTGCCAACGAGGCAAACAAGTTCCTCCTGAACAACAAGCCGTTCAGCTATATTGATATTGACCCGTTCGGTTATCCGGGAACTTTTCTTGACGCTGCCGTGAGAAGAATAAGGCATAATGGAATTTTAGCAGTTACTGCAACAGATACAAGCGCCCTTTCAGGGTCGGCAACGGCTGCGTGCCAAAGGAAATACCTTGCAACTCCCCTGAGAAACGGCTTCATGCACGAGATAGGCGTGAGGATCCTGGTAAGGCTTGCACAGCTTTTTGGAGCAGTGCACGAAAAGGCGCTGCTGCCTGTGTTCTGCTACTACAAAGAGCACTACATGAGGGCTTTTTTCCTGTGCAGGGATGGCGCTGGAAGGGTGGATGAGCTGCTGATGCAGCACAAGGAGTTTCTCTACTGCCTCAATTGCTGCGGTAGAAGAATAAAAGGCGATTATGATGATTATCGCTGCAGCAACTGCAAAGGAAAAATGGCTGCTGCAGGACCCTTATGGAGCGGAAGACTGTTTGACAACGACCTTGCGGCGAAAATGGCTTCTGCAGCATTGAAAAACAAGTTCATTGACGAAAAAACGAAACAATTCCTGGCTTTAATCGCAGAAGAGGCAAAGGCCGAAGCTAACCCAAATCGGGATACGCCCGATTGGGCCCTGTCGCCGAAAAGCGACGAGGGAACCGGCGTGGGCTTCTATGCAATTGAGGACGTTTGCGAGAAGCACAGGATAGGGCAGCAGCCGAAGACAGCGGAAGTGATAAAAAGGCTGCACCGGATTGGGTATAACGCATCACCAACTCACTGCACGACAACAGGGGTAAAGACGAATGCGCCTCTCAGGGCTGTGGTGGCTGCCTGCCAACAAAAAGATTTATAAGATAAAGTGATGATAATAGGCATAAGAGTTTGGTGAAAAAGGGGCAAAAAAATGAAGGCTGCTCACGTGCTCATAATAACGGCGATACTTGCTTCAGTCATAGGAACGTTCTTCGCCGCGAACACGATAAACGGGCTTGCAGTAGCGAAAAACAGCTTAGGCAAGGCGGACTTCGCGGCAGTAACCGGCAAAGCAGTTGATGCCGGAGACACAGGCACAAAACAAGCAGAAGGCCTGCAGGCGGCGATGAGCGCGCTGCTCTTCGCGCTGGTTTCAATAGCTGCACTCGTGATTGTGGGAAGGATAGGGCAGAACAGCTATGCCGAAATAAAGCAGAATAGCGCGCAAATCGGGCGAAGCCCGATTGCGCAAGTCGGCAGCAGCCGCAATTCCGCCTTAGGCGGAATTGCACCAAAGATAACAGACGCGCTAAAAAAAGTCGAGGATGCAATCCAGACAGGCAGCCATGATGATGCGTTCGCGCTTTACAACATCATAAGGCAGCAGTACGGCCAGCTCAGCAATGGCGAAAAGGCAGAGCACTACCGCAGGATAATCAGCATCCACAGGCAGCTCAGCAGGCAGGCGGCAATCATGGAGGCACAACGCCTCACAGACAAGTACGTGAAAGGCACGATAAGTGAGGAAGAATTTGAAAGGCTGAAGCAGCTGATAGTAAGCCAGTAAGTTTTTTGCGCAGAAACTAAACTACCCAACCGCCCTTCTGACGTCAGTCACCTGCACGCTGCTGACACCCTGAACAGCGGCTATCTTTTCCTCCAATTCCTCTGTGTCACCAACGCTCTCAGCCATTGCAAACATGAAGACAACTGCTTTAAGCCCGAAGGCTATCGGCTCAAGCTCTGTTTTGCCGACAGTTCCCCCAAATTCCGCAATCATCTTTGCGGCGGCGGACCTGATGGAGTCAAGGTCCTCCTCAGGAGAAGAAGGCATAATCTTCATGGTGACAATGACAGTCGCCATTTTAGTTCGGGCCTGAAAAACCGCACTCCTGGCACGTGTACCGCACAGCATTTGCGCGGCAGCTGACGCACCTCACAAACTCAACCTTGCCGCAGCCTGGGCAGCTGAAGCTGGCAGTGCCCCTCTGGTTCGTTACCTGGCTCTTACACGAGCTGCAAAAGTTAGCCATTTTACCAGTCAAGCCGGAACAGCAAAGGATTTAAAAAGTTATCTGAAAAAGCAGCGGATATGCAAAGGCGACCGGAAAAACGCTCGTGGATAAAGAAAAGCCAAGCTGGGGAAAGCATTCTGACGATGCTGGCATCTGAGAACGTCCTTAAAAAAGAGTGGGACAACAAGGCGGATGAGGCATGGAACAAAATCAAAAGTATTAAATACCAGAAAAGCGGCGGAAGCTCGTTGTAAAAAGAGGGGGAAATGGGCTTATTCGGGTTTTTGAAGAAGAAAGGCGAGACTATAGAGCTCCCTCCGGAAGAGCCCGAATTCTTGAAAAAAGTAGACACGACAACTGAAAGCGAAACAGCTGTAAAGGAAGAGGCAGAGCCAGAGCTCGCGCTGTGGTTAAGCAACGGCACTGCAGTAACAGGGCTTAAGGAGCTTGCAGCAGCGCTGAAAAAGATGAGCGCGGCAGACTACAAGGAGCACGTAAACCCGGAAAGGAACGACATAGCAGAATGGGTCCAGGAGATACTCCATGACAACGGCCTTGCAAGGAAGCTCAGGCAGGCGAGAGGCAAGATGCAGGCAGCAAAAGCCGTAGAAAGGGAAATCAACGCGCTAAACTCAGCAAAGAAAACTGCCAAGCCGGCAAGAATTCCAACAAAAGCTGCAGCCACTCAGCTGCCGCGGAAAGGAAAGCAGAAGCTGGAAACAGAAGAGCTGAAACTGCCGGAAATCCCGGAACTTGGAGAGGAACTGCAAAGCATTCCACTCCCTGAAGCATCTTTTGAAGAGAAGCCGCAACTGGCAGCAGAAAAGCAGGGGGTTTTTGCGAGGCTGTTTAAGAGGAAAACAAAAGGGGAAAAGCAAAAGCTGCCGGAAACGCCACCAGAACTGCCAAAGTTAGAGGACTTTGAGCTGCCCAAAATGGAAGAGCCAATGGAACTAACTGAACAGCTTGAGCCATTAAAGGAAAAAAAGGGCTTCCTTGGCTTCCTGTTCAAACGAAAAGAAAGCCGCAGCAAGGAAGAAAAACGGAAAGCGGAAACAGACGAAGCAGCAACTGAAATCGATGCGGCCATTGCTGCAGCAGCTGGAGCGCCAGCAACGCCAGAGCCTGCCAAATCCTCCCCGGCCTCAGAGTTTGAGCCGGAGCCGCACCACGCCAAATGGGAAGAAATGCAAGCACAAGCAGAGCTGCCTGAAGAGGCGCCAGCAAAGGAAGAGGAAGTAAAAAACAGGCAACCAAGCGGCGCTTCGAGGAGCAAGGCGAAACGTAGAAGGGAACACGACGAATACGAAGACATGGAATTTATCAGGCAGGACCAGGAAATCGAAACGGCTGAAAGAGAGCTCAACAGCCAAGAAGAGGAACTGAACAACAAGAAGCTTGAACTAACCCGAGGAAGGTATGAACTGATAAAGCAGAAAGGCGAGCTCGAAAAGAAAAAGTTCGAGGAATTCATAAGAAAGCACAAAGATAGGAATGAAAAAGAAGAAGCGCTGGTGAGAGAGGACCTTTACAGCCGGGAAAGCACAGCAGGCATATCAGATTTCGGCATCGGGGGCAGCGGCAGCGAACCAGGAGGCCGACTGAAAGGCATGCCAGACTTCAGGCTTTCAGCAGCGTACGGAAAGGAAAGGCTTGAAGAGCTCCTTGAAGAAGCCAAGCAGCACATACGCGACAACAACGTGGAGGAAGCCCAAAGAGCGCTCAGCGAAGTCCAGTCGGTCTTCGACACAGTATACATGACAAACAACGAAAAGAAGCAGATAGAATACGA
>CAZBFZ010000078.1:0-4097 GCA_964491245.1 uncultured Methanosarcinales archaeon | reverse complement strand
ATTGACGTGAACGCCACTTCATCAGTCATTGAGAAGTTCAGCTACATAGACCCCAGCACGGTGACAGAGTCGTACATAATAAACAGCACCATTCACAACGCAACAGTCAGCTTCAGCAGAATTGAGAACTCCACGTTCTGCGGAAACTTCTCAACATGGTCAGCTGACATCCTCAACAACACGCTCATCTCAGGAAGGGTTGCGTTCAACGACTCCAACTACTTCGGGCCCATGACTCTGAACAGCATCTGCACAGGAGTAGCCCCATCACCGGTTGGAAGCCTCACTGCAGAGCCCTCAATAGTCAACGACAGCAGCATTGTCGTGTTCAAGTACGCGGCAACAGCCGGGGGTTATAATGTAAGCATCGATAGCGGGGAGTTGTTCAAGCTGGACAACACAAGCATAAAGTCAATAGCGCTCAACGACAACGGGACTTATCCCGATGCCGGAGCTAATGACGCAGTTTATTCAGCAAATTACTCGATAAGCGTGCTGAACAACCAGAGCGACGGCAACAAGACGATAGTTGCGCAGGTGTTTGACGGCTTGGGCAACAACTGGACAGTCCGAACCAATGTCACCCTTGACAACACTCCGCCTTATGCTGCGGTTGTGGTTAACAGCAACAACATTAACTCAACCTCGGCTTACGTGACGCTGAACATCACGTTCTCTGACGCCCTTGTGCCGGTGAGGGATTGCCGCTTTGCGAACGAGGACAGGGTGTTTGGCAGCTACGAAACGTGCAACACAGTTAAGTTGTGGACTTTGAGCGGCGGCAACGGCGTCAAGACGGTTGTTGTGCAGGTGAGGGATGTGGCTGGCAACGTTAACGAGACGAATGACACAATATCGCTGCTTGCCCCTGCAACGACCATAACCACTCCTTTGGCTGGCGATATCGTGAAGGGCTCGAAGACGGTCGTTGCCATCGCTCCTGACATTGCAGCTTGGGTAACATTTACTGTCATCAACTCCACAAACTCGACCCAGAACTGGAGCCTGTCGGGAACTGTTGGAGGCCTTACCAACGACACCAATTCGGGAGATGGCTTTGTCCAGGCATGGACTACCACGCTGTTCGGGAACGAGTCCGTGGTCAACATTACAGCTGCCGCTTACGGCGCTTCAGGCAGCTTCCTCAGCAACGACACCCAGGGCAACATCCAGGTTGACAACGCTCCTCCGAATGTTACCCTTGACATTCCGAAGGCGAGCACTGCCTACAACAAGCTCGTCAGGGTTAACGCCTCAGCGAGCAATGACACGGTAAGCGTGAGGTTTGAATACCGCACATCATCAACTGCCGACTGGCAGACCATTGGCACTGCTTACACTTTCCCGTATACTGTTGACTGGAATACGGCTCCCCTTACTGACGGCACTGCTTATGAGGTTAGGGCTAACGCGACCGATGATGCCGGGTGGAGTTCTGCAAGCACTCATACTTCTGTTGAGGTTGACAACACTGGGCCTTCAGTTAGCATTACTGCGCCTGTTGCCGGAGCATCCATTGCTGGCTCGTTCAACATCACTTTCACGATACTTGGCACTGTCCTGAGCAGGGCTATCCAGTTTGATGGCGGGACTTGGCAGGCCACCACCGCGAACACCTCTCACTTGTGGGATACCACGACTGTTGCCGATGGAGCCCACCTTATCAGGGTGCAGGCGAATGACTCGCTTAACAACACGGGCTACTCCGAAATCGTCATTGCGCAGGTTGACAATGGAGGAGCGAATGTCGTGCTGCTCGCTCCTGCCTCTGGCGGCTACAAGTCGGGCAATGTCACGCTTGAGGTTACCGGTCCTGGCAACACATTCAACGTGACGTTCAACATCAGCAACAGCACCGGCTTCTTCAACACGACAGCGAATGTGAGCGCTGTCACTGTTGACAACGTAAGCAGCAATGGCTGGACTGCTACATGGGTCACGACGCTCTTTGCTGAGGATGGCACGTACGCTGTTAACGTGGTTGCTTATACAGCGAATAACACCATTATTGGCACTGACTCCGCAACCGGGATTGAGGTTGACAACCTTATTCCGAACAACGTGACCAACCTGACAATTATTCCCCACCCGAACGCAAACACCGGAACTTTGACTCTTAACTGGACGAGCAGCACATCTGCTGACGTTGACCATTACAATCTTCATCGTTCGCAGTCGGGGAATTTCACTGCCGGCTCCGGCACTTTTATCAAGAGTGTTGGTACTAATACTACGACTGATAATGTTCCTGCAGGCACATGGTATTACAGGGTTGTTGTGGTTGACAACGTTGGCAGGGAGAGCAACGCTTCCAACGAGGTCAACTCTACTGTCACGCTTGCCGGCCCGACTGGCGGCATGGACATAAACGCCACTTACGCAAGGAACAACGACACCATTAAGGTTACATACACCGGCTCTGGAACCGGCTTTACTGTCATTGTCAACGCTTCTGAGATGATGAAGCTTGATGCTAGGGTGGTGCACGACTTTGAGAAGCTTTGGACCACATCAAACAACAACTCCCTCAACCTCACTCTGAACAGCACTGCGACGAAGGCGGGAAGCTTCAGTATGCAGCTTCGGACTAATGAGTCGGGCGCGCTGAACGAAAACGTGACTGTTGATCTCTCAGCAGCAGGCATTGTGAACCTGAGTTCATACAACAGGCTGGTGTTGTGGGTGCGGTCAAACATTACGGGGAATGTGCTGAACTTTACGTTTGGCACTGCCAACTACACCCAGGCCGGCAACTTCACGGTTTCCATTGATCAGGCAAATACCTGGGAGCACAAGGTCTTTGACATGTCCTCCATACCAACTAATGGCAGCCCCGGCAATCGCTCATCAATCAGGTATCTGATGCTTAACGTGACGACCGCAACTCCTATGAGGCTGCTTGTTGACGACCTGGCAGCCAGCAACCAGATCAGCCTGCCTGATAATGGTCTTGGGGAGGATTCTTTGGCGTCTGATTCGACTTATACAGGCTCTTACAACATAACGTTTGGCCAGAATGTTAGTGATGGTTTGAAGACTTTGAGGGCGCTCGTTACTGACGGCTCGGGCAACACTCTTGCGCCTTCTGACACGATAACCCTTGATAACACCGTGCCGTTCAGCGTTGTCCTCATCAACGAGGGCGATGCTTTCACCCTTTCAAGGACTGTCACGCTCAACCTCACTTTCAGCGACGCCACAGCAGGAGTCAGCCAATGCCGCTACTCCAACACGCAGCCGGTTACTTCAACTTACGAGTCCTGCGCGGCTCTGAAGGTGTGGACCACGACAACCGGAGGCGGGACAAAGACGGTGTTCTATGAGGTCAGGGACAATGCCGGAAACGCCAACGTGAGCAACGACTCCATAACCCTTGACACGTCCGTTCCTGAAATGATTATAACCTACCCGGCTCCTGGCGGGGTTGTCAATGGCACCATTAACATCACCTTCAGCGGCACCGAGAGCACCCAGCCGCAAATCAGCTTTGACGGCAGCAACTGGTCCAACACCACTGCCGTGAATTTCCACATTTGGAACACCACAAACCTTAGTGAGGGGACGCATAGTATTAGGGTGAGGGATACTGACCCGGCAGGCAACATCGGCTACTCAGAGCCGATGCTGGTCATTGTTAACAACATCCAGGGCATCGTGACGTTCGTAACTCCGCAGAACAACCAGATTCTCACTGGCAATGTTACTGCCAGGGTTACTGTGTCTGAGGAGGTTAAGAATGTTAGTTTTGTGATTTTCAACACGACTTCTGGCAGGTCGGTTCAGGTGTACAATGACACTAATGCTCTTGACGGCTGGAACTTCACCCTGGACACTTCGCTTTACGAGGACGGCGTCTGGGAGCTGAAGGCAAACGCCACAAATAGCTTTAATGTCATCATTGATGCTGCTATTGTGAACAACTTGAGGTTTGATAATGTTGCGCCAACTGCAACGCTCCAGGCGCCTGCCAACGGTGCAAGTGTCCGTGGAACCGTGATAATCAACGTTACTGCAAGCAGTGATGCGAAGCAGGTTGTGTTTGAGTACAGCAACGACTCCGGAACCGGCTGGCAGCCGATTGGGGTTGACTTCAGCCC
>CAZBFZ010000077.1:0-4100 GCA_964491245.1 uncultured Methanosarcinales archaeon | reverse complement strand
CGTTATCCTTTGTTGCCAGCCCGAGCTTAATGGCGACAGCCACCGAATTTTTCCCAACAGCATGAATTGTGTACGCTTTCCGCATCAGTTCCACAACAGCGTCTTTATTCTTTTCCCCCCCGCTGTAGAATTTTGAGCTCAGGTCGAGCGCTGCCCTTTTATCTTCCAGCTTTTTGCCGTGCACTTCCTTGTCGCAGACAGCAAGAATTAGCCGCCCTTCAGAGCTGTGCTGCGCGACCACAAAAGTGTTGGTCATGGTAGTAGTTTTTTGATTGACCTTTTTAGCAAAAAGGTCAAATCCTAACCTTCACTGCGTGCTTTGCCCCGCATGCTGAGCATTTTATGAACGTCACGTTGTCTTCTTTCTCCAGCTTCGTGTCGGGGCGTTTGCATTCCGGGCAGACAACAAAATCCTTAAGGTATTCTTGTATCTTGTCGTTTATCCTTGAAGCCGGGACCTTTGTCCCGAGTATTAGCGCTGTTTTTGTTACCTCTCCTGATGTTGCCAGCTCTTTGAGCAGGTATTTCAGGAAGTGCTCCAGAGGCCTTCCTATGATGCCTGCTATTGCGTGGAAGTTGCTTACTACCGTCCTGTTGCCCTGTATGTGGCCAAGCACTTTCGGCACTTCAAGCCTCTCTACTAAAAGAGTTTTCTGCGGCAGCATTTCCTGCGCCCTTTTCAGCAGTCCTTCATAGGTTTGTGCAGTCATGTCTGCTGAGAATTCAGTCCCATTTTAAAACTTATCCTATTCCAGAACCTTCAGTTTTCCCGGGGAAACCTCGAACAGGTCGCCTGCCCTTATCATTTCCTTTATCAGCGAGTCTGCATTGCCGCCTTCGCATTTCATCACAACTTCTGTTGCGTCAGCGCCTCTTCCCGTGTCAAGCTCTTTTATGATTTTGTAGACTTCCACCTTGTCTCTGCCGATGGCATCCTTTACCCCCTCGTTTCTGTTTTTCTCGTCTTTTATGGCTGCGGCCCGGTGTTTTTTCATAGCGAGTTTGAGCTCAAGCTTCCTTACTTCTGCCCATTTCACATCGCGCAGGGGCTTAACAAGTTCAGGCGCAATGTACTTTTCCTCGCCATAGTGCCTGGGCCTTCCTATTACCAGCACAAAGTCCCCCACTTCAGGCTTTTCGTATAGCTGCGATTCGCTGTCAAAAAACCTCAGCCTTATCTGCCCCGTGCCATCGTCAGCTACCATGCTTTTGTAAGCCCCCCCAGCGCTTGCTTTGTCCACTATTGTAGTGAGTATGTTTGCCCTTTTAATCTGCCTGCCTTTAACGTTAAGCACTGTTGAGCCGTCTTCTGTTTCCACGAAGCCGCCTTCAAGAATCTCAGCCACGCTTGTTTTTTGGGCAACTTCCCTTCTGTACTGCCTTTCCTGAAGCATGACCCTTTTAGTAAAAGGGTCAATCCAAAAACGGCAAAAACATCTCGCGCATTTTTAGGTTGCCCCCTTCTCCTCCTGTTTTCTTTTACATTCGTGATAAAAAGCCGTATCTCGGCTCGTAAACGTCCCCTGCCCTTTTTAGCTTCTCTATTATCTCGTCAACCTCTGTTTTGCTCACTCCCCTCTCAACAGCCAGTCTGGCAACGTCTTCCACAGGTATTGTCTTTCCAAGCTCCTCTTCAAGCTCTTCAAGTATATGCTTTATCAGGAATATTTTTTCCCTCTGCGAGGCCGGTATACCTGTCGCTATCCTGTCTATGTCTATCTGCCCTGTTTCCTTTTCCCTTCCAACCTGCATGAGGCAGAACACGAGCAGCTCAATCGCTCTTCTGGCGTCCTCCCTTGTTACCTTGTCTGCCAGCCTCACTTTTGCCGAGGCCTCACTCATCCTGACAAGCGCTTCAAGCTGCCTTGCTGATATGGGTATAGCCCTTGCCGCCCTCTCGTCGCTAACTTCCCTATTCCTTAGCTGCACATAGAAGTCCTTTATTTCGTCTATTGCCGCGTCTGTGAGCACTGGCCTCACCTTCTGCCTCGCGTATGAGATGTACTTCTTCAGCAGCTGCGTTGATATCTCAGGCTCATTGACATCTGGCGTTTGGTGCAGCTTGAGGATGTGCCTTGCCGTCTTTTCGTCCTTTTCCACTTGCGGCAGGTCTTTTATGGTGAATATCAGGTCAAACCTGTTTATCAGTGCTGGCGGCAGGTTTATCTGCTCTGCGATGTTGCCATACTGGTCAAACCTGCCGTACTTGGGATTTGCCGCAGCCAGCACTGTTGTCCTTGCCATGAGCGTTGCCTGTATGTTTGCCTTTGCCACACTAACTGACTGTTGCTCCAGGGCTTCATGCATCGCTCCTGTGTCTTCCTCGCTCATTTTGTCCATTTCGTCAATTGAGCATATGCCGTTGTTTGCAAGCACAAGCGCCCCAGCTTCAAGGCTCCAGCCGCCTAGTACTTCATCTTTTACAACCGCTGCCGTTATGCCTGCCCCGCTCACTCCTCCTCCGCTTACATACCTTCCTTTTGGTGCTATGACACTTATCCTCTTCAGCAATTGCGATTTTCCAGATCCTGGGTCGCCAACAAGCAGGACGTGCGTATCCCCTCTGGAGACAATCCCGTCTGAGCGCTTTTTCTGCACGCCTCCCATCAACTGCAGCAGCAGCGCTTCCTTCACCTTCTCGTAGCCGTAGATTGACGGCGCAATTGAAGCGATTAGCTTGTCATACACCTGCTTGTCCTTCGCCAGAGAGATTATGGCCTCTTCATCTTCTTTCAATATCTTGATGTCATAGAAGTCCTCATCTATTGTCTCAAGGTAATTTGTGTCGATGTGCAGGTCAAAGCTTGTTGACCTGCTCCCGTGTTTTACCACAGGAACGTCTTTTAGCACCCCTACAAGCTTGACCCTGCTGCCTGGGTTGGTTTTCTTCTCGCTTATCGGGCTGACAAGGTCCTCTTTCAGAAAAACCCCAATCCTCTTTGGCTGGTCCCCCCCCTCCAGCATTTCAGGATTCTCCTCCAGCACCATGCTTTGCGCGTCAACAAGCTCTTTTTCAAGCAGCCTGAAGTTTCCCTTCCTGCCGCAGCCGCACCTGTGCGGCTCCTTGAACGTGGATTCAAGCTGGAGCACCGATATTATATTGCCGCAGTTTGGGCACTCAAACCTGGTGTTTACGACCTGCGGCCTTACGTCAGATTTTCTCCTGACTATCCCCTCAAGCACGAGCAGCTTTCCTATGTGGCTGCTCCTTATGTCCCTAATCGTGAGCTTTTGCGATTCCGGAAGGTTGTATACCCTTACCCTTGTGTTTTTCACTTCACCGGAGCTTGGCAGCTCTATCTCCCTTATCGAAAGCTCGGCTGCCTTGACGACCTCTTCAGGGAAGTCGAGCAGGTCAACGGCTATCTTCGGGTCAAATGCTGAGAGCTTTGCGAAGTCAACAGCAACAGATGATTTGCCGGCAGCGACAGCTTCAAGCAGGTTCTTCTTGTCCACCTCTTCAAAGAATTCCTTGAACCTCTCTATCTGCTCTGTGGCTTCAAGCATTTTCACACACCAGCATTTTTAATCGATTCAATAGCAGCAAAAACTAAAAATTAACAAAATAAAAAATCATTGCCTCATCCCTTCTTGCCTGACGCCTTCTTCAGGTTTTCGATAAGCTTGTCAAGTGACTTGTTGACCTCTTCCTCGCTCTTTGTGCCTGTGCATACAACTTTCCCGTTGCTGAATAGCAGGAACGTTGCCTTTACAGGCCCGTCAATGAGCTTGTAAACCAGCCCTGGGAACTGCTCAGGCTCGTATTCTGTGTTGTTCAGCTTCATCGCCAACGTGTTCAGGTTAAGGTCCATGCCGACAGTGCCCGAAGCGACTATGTTCTGTATCTTTATTTCGGGCTTTATCGTAATCTTTATTCCTATCTTCTCCAAGCTCTTGATTATCTTCTTTATGGACTCCTCAACCTTATCCATTGACCTTGCCCCGGTGCAGACAACCTTGCCGCTGCTGAAGACTAGTGCCGAGGTTTTCGGCTCCTTTATCCTGATGACCAGCCCTGGGAACTGCTCTGGGTTGTACTCTGTGTTGGAAAGCATGGCATTCATCTTCTCAAGAGGAATGTCATGGTTCAAAGAAGTGCT
>CAZBFZ010000076.1:0-4171 GCA_964491245.1 uncultured Methanosarcinales archaeon | reverse complement strand
CCAGGACATCGCCCTTCTTCAGCCTGTTCTTCTCAACCCAGTCCTTTGGGACAGAAACAACGAATGAAGAGTTGCCAAAAGCCATAAGTTTCCTGAACTCAGTCATAAAACATGCCACCCCACACGGTATTTATATAAAATTTAAAATATTGATAATATAGTTTTTCAGCCAAAGTATAGCATATATGCGGTATAGGGCATAAGCATATATATTAATATTTTGCCCTTCCAGTTGATTGGCAAGATGGAAGAAGAGAACGACATGGACGTCTACGACGAGCGAGGCGCATCAGGGCTTTTGGACGATGACGAGCTCGATGCGGCAGAAGAAGGCTTCATGCTCGGCTACGAAGCGGACTTCGACGAGTGAGAACAAACCGTTTCTATAACTTGATAGCTGCTGCGATTTAGTACTGTTAAGCCTATTCCTCGGTGAACTCTTCCAATGGCGCCTTGAAATCCTCGTCGCTGCTGATTATACCGCGCTTCTTGAGGTATTCCCTTGCCAAAATCCAGAAAAGCAATCCCAAACTCTTCTTGCCCTTGTTGTTGCACGGAATGACAAGGTCGACGTTGTTCGCGTTGTTGTTGGTGTCGCAAAGCCCCACAACAGGAATGCCCACCTTTACGGCGTCATCTATGACGTTGCGGTCAGGCCACGGGTCAGTCACGAGGACAATCCTGCCCTCAATGTACTTGTCAAGGACCGGGTTTGTCAGTATTCCCGGCAGGTATCTTCCTGCGAAAATCTTTATTCCCGTATGGCGGTTAAGTGCCTTGATGGCCTTCCAACTATTCTCCCTCTTACCGACAATTATGATGTCCTCGGGCTTGTACTTGGAGAAGAGATTGGCAGCCTGCCTTATCCTCTCGTCAATCTTCTGAAGGTTCAAGACAGAAAGCCCATCGGGCCTTGTTTTGTAAATGAACTGCTCCATATACCTGGTTCGGAACTTAGTGCCAATGTGAATGCCAGCCTTCAGGTAAGTGTCTTGCGGAACCAAAAACTGCTCAGCTTCAGTCATTAAAACCATCCTCCAATGTTGAATTGACAGTCCAAGAATTCCTTGAACTGCAACTTATTATCGCCCGTTGCACAACCTTTTTAGAAAAAAGGTTGATCAAAAAACGAACAGTATGCCTGCGTTTTTGAGGGCAATAACATGACAGAATCAGCAGGTTGCTTATAAAGATTACTTTTTCCCTTTCTTCCCGCCAGCTGTTACGTCGTGGTAGGCCTGGCCGTAGAGGCTCATTACCGTGGGGGTAAGGATGACAGTATAAAGCGCGCTCACAGGGGCCGTGAGAAGGGCTGCAAGCGGCGTAACAAGCGATATTAAGCTAACCGGAAGGATTATGATGAAGTAAAGTATGAAAAGCGCTATCCCGTAGCCGAAAGCAGCGAGCCATGGCACAAAATAAGCAGTGGTAAAGGCGTACTTCAAAACCTTGCGAAGCTCAAAAAACGCAGAGAACCTGCCCTCGTGTGCGAAGTGCGCCATCAGCATTGGCAGAATATAGACTGCAAAAAGCACCCATATCAGGATGACAGGGATTAGCAGCATCGCGCCTCCTACTGAGCCGCCTGCGAAGAGAAAAACAAAAGCAATACCTCCAACTGCCAGGAATGGAATGGCGTAAATCACCATTGCCAAAAAATACTTGAGGCCAAGCATGGCCATTGAAAAGAACTTTTCAAACGAAGGCAAAACGTTTTTGCCTTGTGAGGCATTGCCAACAATCCTTAACGTGTAGCCAGTGGTTGCCAGCGAGAAAAACAGCGTGACAACGGCGAGAAAAATAATTAGCAGCACATGCTGCACGCCCAGCGCTGCCGGAGCCCTCCTGCCCAACTCACCAAACATAGAAAAAACCTCACTTACGGCCGAGGTAAAAAGAGCCAGCAGGAAGAAAATCCCAATCCTGCCCCAGTTCGAGAAAGGGAGCTTGAAAGCCGCGCCGTAGTTTACCATCCTGACCGGGTGTTTGGGCGCATTTAAAAACCTTTTTTATTTGCTACCGCTGCCAAGCTTGTAAACTGCCAAATCCTCGTAAACAGCCCCCTCCTTCGTCAGAGTGCTTTTCTTAAGCTTAAAACCGTTAACCGTAAACTTAACGCTTTTAACCTTTATCAGCTGCAGCTGCTGCTTAAGGAGTTCCTTATTAGAAACAAACTTTACCCTGGCCAGTGTTAGGTGGGGCTTGAAGCCTTTCTCTTTCGGGAACTCCTTTTCAAGGGCATCATCAACCTGTTTCTGCAGCCGGATAAAACCGTCTTCCGGCTCTATGCCAATCCAAACCACCCTGACGTAGTTTTCGCTTGGGAAAACGCCAATGCCCGAAACAGCTGCCGAGAAGCTTTTGAATTTAACATTGCTCAAACAGCCCTTGACAACTTCCATTTTCGCAGGCGTTATCTCTCCCAGAAACTTCAGTGTGAGGTGGAAGTCGTGGGCAAGGCTCATCTTTGCAGCTGCCGCCACTGCCGAGGAAAGCTGCCTCTGCACATTTGCAAGCTCGTCCTTCACTTCCTGAGGTAAATCTACGGCGATGAACGTTCTCATCTATCACTCATTTTTCCTGCCGTCTATTAAAAATTTGTGAAAAAAAGAAAATCAAAGCAGAAATAAAAGAAAAAATGCAGTTGCTGTTCTTACTGTTCCTCTTCACCGAAGTCTTCAGTGTCAACAGGCTGCTCTTCAGGCTCGGGCTTGCTAATGCCTTCGCCTTCCTCTCCGCCTTCGCCGCTCTCTTCCTGTTGCCTTTCTTTTCTTTGCTGCGAAGCTTCACCGCCCTTGCCAGCCACTTCGGCAAAAGCCACGTTGCTGAGAACCTTGGTAATCCTTATTTTTACGTTGTCACCGGTGCTCGTGTTGGGCACGAATATCACAAAGCCTTCCTTCTTGGCTATGCCGTCGCCCTTGGCGCCAGCCGCCTCTATGGTGACATCAACCTCCTCCCCTACCCTGACTGGGGCTACCTTATCGCTAAAGTTCCTGCTGCCCCCTCCGAAACCCCTTCCTCCGCCAAACCCTCCACTGTGCATTGCCCTACCTCCCTATTGTTTGTTTTCTATTCGTCTGAAGCCTTCAGAAAAAGGAACAGATACCTTACCATTCGAACCGTCAAAAACCCGCATTTCAGCAACACTACGCATCTTTCCTGTCTATTTAAAAGTTTCTACAAAAGGGTTCGTTTAAGCTCTTTAGGCGACTTTCGTTAGGGGGATTAAAGTGATAAAACTCTTTTCTTTGACCAGCTTAAACTTCTTGCCGTAGCGTTTAATAAACCTAGTGCCGAGAGTAATCCTACCGCTTCTCTCGGCAACTACAACTTTTACCAAATCGGCTTTCATACGTCTCTGACTCCAGACGTATCCAGCACAAATGTCGCTTCCCCTTCCGGAAGGCTTGGGCTGTCAATCATCTTCGCAACCCTGGTGCCTTTCTTGCCCCTCCTTAGGTAAATCCGGTAAGTGGAAGCGTGCCCAACAATGTGGCCCCCAATGGCCTCTGTCGGGTCTCCGAAGAACGTGTCGGGCTTTGCCATGACCTGGTTGGTAACGTAAACGCACAGGTTGTTAAGCTCACCCAGCCTCATCAAAGTGTGCATGTGCTTGTTAATCTTCTGCTGCCTGTCAGCCAATGTTCCCCGGCCAATGAACTCTGCCCTGAAATGGGCGGTAAGCGAGTCAACAACAACAAGCTTGACGTTGAGGCCTTGCTTCTTAATGAGGTCGTCAATTTTTTCGGCAAGGAGCATCTGATGGTCGCTATTGAAAGCACGGGCCACTTTAATCTGCTTCAGCACCTTCTCAGGCTCAAGACCCTGGGCTTTTGCAATGTCAATTATCCTTTCAGGCCTGAACGTTGATTCTGTGTCAAGGTAAACTACATGCGCATCTGGAAATTGCCTTATTGTATTAACCGCAAGGCTGTGGGCCAATTGGGTGTTATGCATTATTGTTGGCAGTTCTCCTCCGACAAAGCTGTGACCATCTGGCACTACAAAATCGTATACATAGTCATTGTAATCAATTTCATTAATTCGCTCTATCGTGTCCCAGTTAAGGTAAACAAAGTTTTTGATTGCCTTCAGTGCGTGCTCAAGTTTACTGCTTCGTTTCCCAATTTCCTCCAGTAAAGCTTTTTTTAACCCGCCTACTTTGGCT
>CAZBFZ010000075.1:2458-4257 GCA_964491245.1 uncultured Methanosarcinales archaeon | reverse complement strand
TGTCCAGTGTCCAGTGAAACCTTCTTTGGCACGGCAAAGAAGCTTTACCAAGAAATCTATATACCGACGTGAAAAGTTTGCGGAAATGTCCGGCGGTTCTTGCGGAAATTACGGAAAGTTTACGGCAACAAAACAATTTTAAAGAAAGTGGCTATGCAAAATGGATTGCAGGTTACTGATAAAAAACTGCAAAGTGCTGGTTGGCAATGACAGTCTTGAGCGGAATCGCAAGCCGGGTACGACACGCAAGGAAGACTTCTACACTGCACCAAGCAACACAACAAACTTTATAAATAGGCATACGCACCCAACTTTTTTTGATGACTAATAAATCCGGGACTGTATTAAAAAAAGCCGAATCTTATTCTTCAGATAACATTGTTTTTGGGAAAGAACTAGTTTGGGGGCGTGAAATATGATACCTAGAAACTACAGGGATATGTTTGACGAGCTCAACAAGAAAAACGAGGAGTTCGAGAACATCCTCTCCACAATGAAGGGGATGGATGAGCTAAGCACAAAAAACGTAATCAGCATGGACGACCTCACGGAAAAGGACATTGAACTCATATTCAGGATGACGCTTCCCTTCAAGGAATTGTTCATCAAGCGCTCGGAGAAAAAAATACCGCTTTTGAAAGGCAGGTCAACGGTGAACTTCTTCTTTGAGACAAGCACAAGAACCAGGGTAAGCTTCGAACTTGTCGGAAAGCACATGGGAGCAGACACCATAAACATCGGCAAGTCTGACACAACAATGGGCGAAAAAGGGGAAACACTCAACGACGTTGCAAGGACACTAAACCAGATGTACTCGGACTGCATCATCCTTCGGCACGGCAAATCAGGAACGCCACAAATGATTGCCAAGGAAATAAGGGCGCCAGTCATAAACGCAGGGGACGGCTGGCACGAGCACCCCACCCAGGTCCTGGGAGACCTATACACAATCTACGAGAAGAAGGGCAAGGTCAAGGGAATAAATGTGCTAATAGTGGGAGATATCCTTCACAGCAGGGTAGCCGGCTCGCTATTCAGGGGCCTTAAACGAATGGGAGCCAATGTGAAGGTAGCTGCTCCAGCAACCCTTGTGCCATACGGGCTGGAAGAGCTTTACGGCGTTAAAGTATACCACAAGATTGAGGAAGCGCTACCGGGCACTGACGTAATCTACGCACTGCGAATACAGGTTGAAAGGGCAGCTACCGCCTTCATTCCAAGCCTGCGCGAATACTCAAAGATGTATGTCATAAACCCAAAAAGGCTTGCGATGGCCAAGCCCGATGCCGTTGTAATGCATCCTGGGCCATTCAACAGGGACCTTGATGTCCGAACAGAGATAATTGAAGGGCCGCAGTCTGCAATAGAAGAACAAATAACGAACTGCTTTGCAGTAAGGTTTGCAGTAATGGTTCTACTGATGCTTGGAAAGCCTGGAACAGCCAAAGCTGAGGTGAGAAAATGAAACTCCTTATTAAGAACGGAAGGGTAATAGACCCTGCGAACAAAATTGACAAGATTGCTGATTTACTCATAGAGAACGGAAAGATAGCCTCAGTGGGGCAGGGCATAACTGAAAAAAGCGGGGAAGTAATTGATGCTAAAGGCCTCGTTGTTACGCCAGGATTAATCGACATGCACACCCACCTAAGAGAGCCAGGAAGGGAAGACAAGGAAACTGTGGGAACAGCAACACGGGCCGCTGCTAGGGGAGGGTTCACTACAATCCTTGGAATGCCAAACACAGACCCAATACTCGACGACCAAACAGCAGTCGAATTCGTACTTGCCAGGGCAAA
>CAZBFZ010000075.1:0-2358 GCA_964491245.1 uncultured Methanosarcinales archaeon | reverse complement strand
GAGCACGTTGAAGCCGTGAAAAAAGCGCTAAAGGAAGACGTAATTGACGTAATAGCAACAGACCACGCGCCCCACCTGCTAAGCGAAAAATTCGTCGAGTTCGATGACGCAGCAACAGGAATCGTAGGGCTTGAAACAGCAGTGCCATTAGTAATGAACAACCTTGTCCATGCTGGAGTGCTTACACTACCTCAGGCAATAGCAAAAATGACGATAAACCCAGCCAGGATACTGCACATAGCTAAAGGAACACTTGGAGTGGGGGCGGACGCGGATGTCACCCTGATAGACCTGAACAAGGAAGAGACCATCAACCCGGAAGAATTTGAAACGAAAGGAAGAAACACACTTTTTGGGGGAATGAAGCTCAAAGGAGTGCCTGTAATGACCATTGTGGGCGGCAGGATAGTAATGAAAGACAGGAAGGTCGTGGTGTAATTATGAAGGCCGCAGCTGATTTAGTGGATGAAAAAGGAATAGGGAGGGATTTTGAAACTCTAAGAGAGTTAAGCGCAGACCCCCAAGGCGGAATTACAAGGCTTGCCTACACAGAAACAGAGACAAAAGCACACCAATATATCGTTTCAGAAGCTGCAAAAATCGGCCTGACAGCCACAAAAGATGATGTAGGAAACCTGTATGTTAAAATCGGCGATGGAAAAGAAAAAACCATGCGAATAGGCTCGCATCTTGATAGCGTTAACAATGGCGGCAACTACGACGGAGCAGTAGGGGTTCTTACCGGGCTGGAAGCGTTACGATGCCTTTCCGGAAGCCAGCTAAAATATCCTGTCGAGCTTGTCGTGTTCAGGGCAGAAGAGTCATCAAGATTCAACAGGGGATGCATAGCCAGCGAAATAGTCACGGGAATAATGACCGAAAAAGACATGGCATCGCTCAAGGATTCCAGTGGTGTCACTCTTAAGGACGCGATAAAAAAATGCGGCTTCTACCCTTGGAAAATGAAGAATGCGAAGTGGGATGGGAAAAAAATCAAGCTTTTCATTGAACCCCATATAGAGCAGGGAAGGATACTAGAAACAAAGGGAATCCCAATAGGAGTAGTCACAGGCATAGCCGCGCCGGTTAGGTACATAGTAACTGTAGAAGGGCGCACAGACCATTCAGGGGGCACCCCGATGAACCTCAGGCTGGACGCAGTCTCAGGAGCAGCAGAAATGACGCTGGCAGCCGAAAGAATAGGCAAGGAAGCGCTCGACCAGGGAAAAGTAACGGTAATGACGGTAGGAAATTTCACAGTTCCAAATGGCTCCATCAACAAAGTCCCTGGAAAAGCGACACTGTACCTGGACATACGCGACATAAACCTCAAGGACAGGGACGAGGCTGAAAAAAAGGCGCTGCGGGAATTCCAGGACATCGCCAAAAAGAGAGGATTAAAAGTAAAATTTGAGGAAACCCAAAGGGCACTGCCCGCCACCTTGGACAAAAAAGTATTTGAGCTTCTTGTCAGAACATGCGAAAAACTGGGAGTAAAACACATACCAATCGCAAGCGGCGCTTCCCAAGACTCGCAACACCTAGCTAACTACGGAATACCCACAGGGATGATATTCGTGCCGAGCAAAAAAGGGATAAGCCATTCCCCAGAGGAATACACTGACATAAAATACATTTCAATGGCTGCCAAAATACTGGTAACTGCGCTAACCGAAGCGCAAAACACTTGAGGTGATTATGTTATGAACGATAAAATTGCTGAAGAAGTTGCCGAGGTTCTGCTCAAGTCAAAAGCAGTCGTATTAAGGCCGCAAGAGCCATTCAGGTTCACCACAGGGGTGCTAAGCCCGATATACTGCGACAACAGGCTGCTGCTTTCGAAAGTGGATGAACGGGAAAGAATAGTGGGCTGCTTTGTGGAAAAAATAAAGGAAAAAGGGCTAAGAGCAGAAGTAATAGCAGGAATAGCAACAGCAAGCATAACATGGGCAACGCTCATTGCTGAAAAGCTCAAAAAGCCAATGATATACGTAAGAAAGGAAGCAAAGCAGCACGGAATGAAAAACCTTATCGAAGGCAACCTTGAGAAAGGGATGGATGTGCTGGTGGTTGAGGATTTGATAAGCACAGGCAGCACATCACTTGGCGCGGTCAAGGCAGTAAGAGAAGCGGGCGCTGCAGCAGACAAATGCCTGGCAATATTCACATACGAGATGAAAGTCGCCACAGAAGGGTTCAAGCAACTCAACTGCGAGCTTATAACACTAAGCAACTTTTCGACACTCGTCAAAGTCGCAGCAGAGAAAGGATACGTAAAGAAGGATGAGCTTGCCGTACTAATAGACTGGAGCAAAGACCCGGTAGGCTGGGGCAAGAAGATGGGTTTTGAACAGTAAA
>CAZBFZ010000074.1:0-4276 GCA_964491245.1 uncultured Methanosarcinales archaeon | reverse complement strand
TGCTGCGCTCTTTCAATCGCAATCTGCCTGACCAGCTCTTCTACCTGTTTTTGCGTGTGCCTTACAATCCTGTAGGAGTAGAACGTGGCTGCTATGAGGAACATGAATCCGAGGATGATGAGCAGGTCAAGCTTTCTCTCCAGCTTCAGCCGCGGCAGCAGCGGGTTGATGATGTCAGGGAATGCTGAGATGGCGCTGAACAGCACTGCGAAGAAGCTCCAGAACACCCATTCTGTGAGCGTGAACTGCCTTTTCTTCCACTGGAGGAAGCTCATGTAGAGCATGAACGCGCCGAATACTATGCCGAAAACCTGTATGCCGAGTACCATATTCTGCTCCTTTCTTGTGTCTGCTTATATGTTTTTTGCAACGCGGCTGTTTACCTAGCTACCCTCCACCGCAGCATCTTCATGACTATGTTTACTCCGTCGAACACCGTTGTCCCTTTGTAGCGGTCGGCGTAAATCGTCTTTATTGGCAGCTGCGTAAATTTAAGCTTATATTTGCCTGTTTTCGCTGCAATCTCTGATTCTATGCTGTAGTCGTTTGAGATAAGCCCGAGCCTTTCGTATGCCTTTCTGGTCATTGCCTTGTAGCCGCACTGGGTATCCTGCACGTTGATGCGGAAAAGCAGCCTCATCATGGCATCGATGAACCAGTTGCCGAACTTCTTTACCATCGGCATGTGCATGCTTTTCCTTTCCCTGAAGGTGAACACGATGTCGCTGTCTTTGAGCGCTTCCAGCAGCCTTGGCAGGTCTTCCGGGTCGTGCTGGCCGTCGCTGTCCATGAACACGAGCGCTTCCGCCCCTCTCCTGCAGCTGTACTGGCCCCCAGTTCTTAACGCAGCGCCTTTGCCCAGGTTGATTGCGTGCCTGAGCACTGTGACGCCGTGCCTTTCCGCCTCGGCGGCTGTCCCGTCTCTGGAGCCGTCGTCAACAACAACTATTCTGCCTGCAGCGCAAAATTTTTTCGCTTTTTCCAGGACTGCGCCTATGTTGCCGCTCTCATTGTGCCCTGGTATTATGACGTAGAAGTCCATTTTCGGATCCGTCCTACTTTAGCGTGTCCCACTGTGCCTTGTAAACGTATACGTTTGTGCCTGTCATGCCGCGGTTGTGTGTGAGCATCCTGAAGTGCTTGAGGGTTCTTCCTTCGTAGAAGAACATTTGCGTGAACATGCCTGCTGCCTGCTCAGGGCTTGATACAGCACTGTAATAGTTGCTGCCCTGGGGGACAAGTATGACCGAGAACCTCTGCGGCACGGTGTCGTTGGCGTACGTCTTCTTGGCTATCTTCTCTGTTCCTGTTTCGTTTGTGAGGTAAACGAACGACACAGGGTGAAGGACTTTCTCGTCAGGCAGCGGGAAGTAGGCGTCGTTTGTTGTAAGGTTTACGACCAGCCCGCTGCCGCACATGACAATCTTTTCTTCTGTGCTTGTTGTGTTGTCTGTCCTGGCGAGCACTTGGCAGCCGCTTAGCTCTCCGGAGAAGCTTGGCCACGGCGCTATCCAGCTGTTCGCCTCAGCGTCATTCTTTATCCTTCTCATGTCGTTGTAAACAGCTTTTGCTTTTTCTTCAGAGTAGCTGAACATTCTCATCATTGATTCGGCAGCTTCCTTCTGGCTCTTGCCTCTGAGAGTTTGCCATATTATGCCTTTTTCGAAGTCCCAGCTTCCAAAGTGGCCCCACACGCCTGACTTGCCTATCATGTCCTCTGAGGCAATTACGTAGCCCTCAGGCGGGTTTTCGCAATGGGTGTATTTCAGGACGGTCTCTGCCTGCGCATCTGTAAGCCGGTAGTCGCCTGTCAGTATTTCCTTTGCATCTTCCTTTGAGGGGGTTGCGATTAGCCTGTAGAGCATTTTTATTGTGCCTGCGAAGTCCTTGTTTACCTTGTCAAGCTCGTCGAATGCGCTGCTGCCGCCGCAGTCGAGCATCCTCAGTATTCCGGCTGCTTCTGTTTCGTCTTCTGTCATGAAGAACCTGCCTACCCAGTGCGCCTGAGGCCCCTGCTGCGTTGTGCCATCAAATGTTACCCTCCTGTCGGCTATTGACTTGAAGTGGTGCCCGAAGTCCCACCATGATGTTATTATGGCGGACTTGGTCACGTTGTCAGAGTCGTCCCGTATGGCTGTGAGGGAGTCGTACCATGCGTCGTTCATTATGGGAACATCGTTGCGGGCTATGCTGTAGGCGTTTTTTATTACGTCTGTTGAATATACCGCTGTTGCGAGCACTATGAACACAACCGTTGCGGCAGCTATTTTGTTTATCTTGAGGAAATTGTCATTTATCCACAAGGAAAACCTGAAGATTAATCCAAGGGTTACTCCGAATCCGAGCCCGACTGCCGGAGCCAGCATGACCACGAACCTTATGCCTTTGGAGCTTGCGTATATCGTGCCTAGGAACCATACTATTATCAGCGTGGCGAAGAAGAAGTAGTAAAGTGCCTTGTTTTCGTCAGGGCTGACAGATTTCAGCTTGTTGCCTAGCTTGCTGTTAACGGCTTTAAAGAACAGGTTCAAGGCAGCTACGATGGCCAGTATTGCCGCGCTTGATGCCGAAAGCCAGAATATGCTTGGCCTTATGCTTGAAACCACCTGGTTGAAGTTTCCAGGGTTGAGCTCGGCCACTGTTGTGAGCACGTTTGGCCAGTATGACGCTTCCAGCACTGCCGTCTTTAGCTTTGTGACCCCAAATGCGAGAAGCGGCGTTGCGAGGAACCTGTCCAGCCCGTTGAATAGCGCGACAAACACACCTGTTGTTGCGAAGAAAACCGCAGTCGGCAGCACAAACAGCCTCACGACATTTCCAGTTAATGCTGATTTCACCATTCCTTTGAGGCCCATTGCCCCGCGGCTGCCTGACACGGATTGCCATGCGCTTTTTGCGATTCCTGCAGCTATCGCGGCTGCAGCTGCAGCAAGTATGAATATGAATATGAACCACCAGCCTCCCCATGCGAGGCTGAACAGCCCTGCCGAAAGGCCCGCCAACGCTGGAAGTGCGAGCCGCATCACTTTCCTCCTGGCGTATATTGCCTCTACGAACAGCCACAGAGTAAGTATTGCGAAGAACATGACAAAGGCGTCGTTGTCCCCGTGGATCGTCCTGCTGACGTAAGCTGAGTGCAGCCCTGCCATCAGCGAGCCGAAAAACCCTCCGACGTTGCCTGCAACTTTTCTTCCTATCAGGAATATCATGAGGACTGCAAGCGAGTTTATGAGCATCGGGTATAGTATGGTCTGGACGTTCCAGAGCGTTGCCGAGTGGTTGAAGAACCTTGCAAATTTGTACAGGTATGCGAGGAAGTGCGGGAAGAACGTGTCCTGCGCCGCAATCGGCCTGCCATGCGGGGCGAGCTGGTAAGTGTCCCACTGCAGGCCGTTCCTGGCTTCATCGCCGATGCGCCCTTTTTCCAGGACGTTTTTCGCGTACCTGTTCCAGTAGTACGGGTCTATGTCTGGCGAATACGCCTGGCCGTTCCCGTCGCGGTAATTGTCCTTTATGAATTCTGCAGTGCCTTTCACCTGGTTTTTCAGCTCAATGCTTTGGCCTGTGTACGGAGCCGACTTGAAGGTGTATGTTTTGCCCTTTCTCGCTTTCCCCATCTCCTCGGCAAGTATCTGGCTTTTTCTCGCATCGGGAAGGTTCGGGTACTGGGCGTTTATCGCGTTCTGTATGTCGCTTTGTATCGTGTTGTAGACAGAGTTCCTCGCCCAGTCCTCTGTGAATGCCAAGTTACTGACCTGGTACCTCACGTTTGCCGTCAGGCCCAGGCTTATCAGGATTGCCACCACAAGGAGCAATGTTGCCCCCCGCTTGTTGAAGAACTCAATGATTGACTTCGGGTTAAGCGAGACCTCGTCATCGCTTCTTTCCTGTGGGCTTTCTTTATCGGCAGCTTCCGGTTTCTTTCCCTTGAACAATCCCTTGACGCCAGAGGCAAGCTTTCCGATGTCTAGTTCAGCATCCTCCCCTTCTTTTTTCTTCTCTTTTTCTGCAGTGTGGCTGCTGTTGTGCTCAGCATGCGCAGCGTGTTTATGTTCTTCCGGAGTTTTTGCAGCTGCAGCGGATTTGCCTTCATCTTTCCTTTTGAAGAACGAGAGCACCTTGCCAAAATTTATCTCTATGTCTTTCTCTTCCTCAGGCTCGGCCTTGACAAATTCTATGCCTTCGCCGAAGCCCTTGTCTTCCTTCTTTTTCCCTTCTTCCATGAATTGCCCCGAATTCCGAGATTAGCGCCGTATTTATATGGTTTGCGGATTTC
>CAZBFZ010000073.1:0-4281 GCA_964491245.1 uncultured Methanosarcinales archaeon | reverse complement strand
TTCACTTCACTGCAACAACGCCCAGCACGTCTTTTCTCTCAACGACATTGGCAAACCCTGCCTCTTTCAGCCTCTTTACAACACCTTTAACGATGTTGATGCCTCTTTTTTCACCAGGGCTGCCAGTGTAGTGATACATCCGGCCGCCTTTTTTCAAAACCCTGAACAGGTGCCGGTAGAACTCAAGCGAGTAAAGCTCAGGCGCAAGCTGCACCCTCGGAGGGTCGTGAATGATTGCAGAAAAAAAGCCGCCGCTGAAATACCTTATCGCCGTGAAAATGTCATCAAGGGCGAGCTTTATCTTTATGTCCCTAAAAAGCGGCTGCGACCACGGGTTGTAGTCCGCTAACAGGACCATGTTCTTGTCCCTTTCAAACGTGTACACTCTCTGGACTTTTTTGCTCACGGCCGCAGCAATTGCCGTGTAGCCAAGGCCGCAGCAGGTGTCAAGAACCATCCCTGAAAGGGGCTCAACGCATTTTATCTTGTCCTCAGTGTCCTCCCAAGGCGAGCGGTCCTGGACGCGGTGCATCCTGATGCCCGAGATTTCAGCCGTGGGAGCGTCCTTTGTTGGGAAAAGCTTGTAGAACCTGTTCGTTTCGGCAGAGAAAAGCTGAATCTTTGTCGCAGCGGTCTTGCCCTTTTCCACAACAAAGCAGACATTCTCTGTTGAGGCAATCTTGGAAACCTCATCGAAGGTCAGCTTCTCCTCATCGGAAAAAACAGCGAACTGATTCCTGTAGTCGAGCTTCACGGTTGACGCGGTGAGCCCCAGGTCAAGCGAAGCCCTCACCACATCCCTCCTGTCAAGGATTGCTTTGGTAATCTCAGCTGCCTGAAGATGCGACAGGACTACGAACTTTGACATTTTCACAAAAGAAAAGCTTCAAAGATTATAAAAAATATATGCCCCCGGCGGGACTTTCAAAGCCGCTGCGTAAAGGCAGCCAGCTGTTTGAACCCGCGCCTCGGGCGTTCTCCAGACCTTGTGGATTTTTTGGTAAAGCTTTTTTGCAGCGCCAAAAAAGGTTTCGAGAGGCCCACATCCTTGACCGGGCTAGACGACAGGGGCGTGACCCTTTTCAAAAAAGGGTCAATCGAAAACCGACGACTCTTTAACGAAAGGGGTCAATCAAGAAACGATTAAAGGACGCCTTTTAAATGTTGCTGTGCGGCACAGGTAAAATGAGCAAAATATAAAAAGCATTGGGCAGCCACCCAAGCTTATGGCGCAGGGCGTACACACCGAGAAGGTCCCGGGAGGGAAGCTCCTGAGGATAAAGGTTGATTTCAACCCTGAGGACGGAATAGTGGAAGACGTGCAGGTGCACGGTGATTTCTTCATACACCCTGAGGAGTTCGTTGAGGACATGGAGCAGCTTCTAGTAAACCTAGACCAGAAAGACAGCAATGAATCGATAGCGGCAGCATTGCAGCGCCTGATTGAGGAAGAAGGTGCAGAGCTTGTTGGCATAACGCCGGAAGCGATAGCAAAGGCGTTCAAGACTGCACTAAGCAACGCAGTAACGCAGCAGCCGCAACTTCAACAGTGACTCTTTTGCAGGGGTGGAAAATGCCAAAGTGGAGAGTAATTGACCTGACAACGAACAGCGCAGCCAGGAACATGGCGCTTGACGAGGCAATCAGCGGCTCTGTCGGCAGGAAGGAATCGCTGCCAACCATAAGGATTTACAAGTGGCTGCCGAGCGCAGTATCTATCGGCTACTTCCAGAGCCTGAACGATGAGGTTGATGTTGAGCTGTGCAGGAAAACGGGTGTGGAATTAGTAAGGCGAAGAACCGGCGGGGGGGCGGTCTACCACGATGCCAATGGAGAGATAACTTACAGCGTAATCGCCCCTGAATCGCTTTTTCCAAAGGGAATCACAGAATCATACCACTCCATCTGCGGCTGGATTGTTAACGCACTGAAAAAGGTTGGGATTGAAAGCGAATTCAAGCCTATAAACGACATAATCGCAGCAGGGAAAAAAGTTTCCGGAAACGCCCAAACCAGACGAAACGGGATTCTGCTGCAGCACGGCACCATACTGTACAAGCTTGACGTTGCGACAATGTTCTCGCTGCTGAAGGTGCCCAAGGAGAAGATTTCTGACAAGTTCATTGAGGATATTAAGCAGCGGGTGACTTCGGTAACGGACATAAACCCGCAGATAACAGAGCAGCAGCTGAAGGAAGCGCTGGTTGCTGCCTTTACAGCTGGGAAAGAATTTGAATTTGGCGCTGTGACGGAAAATGAGAAAGCTGCCGCGGAGAAACTAGTTAAGGAAAGGTATGCTGCTGATGAGTGGAATTTTTTGAGATAAGAATGGACAAAGCTGAAGCAGTCTTGGAAAAAATAAGGGAGCAAGCATCAAAAAGATTCCTTCCGATAATAGACGCGTTTGGGGAGGGCGGCAAGGGAGGGCTGCTTGAAAAGGAAGTCGGGAAGAAAAAGCCGAAACGGGTGCTTGAGATAGGGACGCTAGTTGGCTATTCTGCGATTAAGATAATACGAAACCTGCCGCCCAGCGGGAAACTAGTCACGCTGGAAATAGACCCGCAAACCGCGGCCATTGCCTGGAAAAACCTGGCAGAAGCTGGAGTGGAAAAGAGGGTGACCATTGTTCTGGGGCCTGCATTGAGGTCAATTCCCAAGCTCACGGGAAAGTTTGACTTTGTGTTCATTGATGCCGCGAAAGAGCAATATCTTGACTATCTGCTTAGCCTGGAGAACAACGGGCTGCTCAGCAAGAAAGCGGTGATATTCGCCGACAATGCCAAGATGTTCAAGGTGGAAATGGCTGGATACCTGGACTACGTGCGCAACTCCAAAAGCTACAAGAGCAAGTATTACGACTTCGGCAATGATGGTGTGGAAGTCAGCCAGAAATTATAGTGAAATGTTCCTAGGGTTTTCCAAATAGCTTATCACTGTGTTAAGAAACGCAGCCGCCTGCGCCCCGTCAATCAAGCGGTGGTCGTAAGTGAATGACAAAGGCATTATTTTTCGAATGACGATTTTGCCGTCTTTGACAACTGGTTTTTCGACTATTTTGCCGATTCCCAATATTGCTGATTCAGGATAATTAATTATTGGCGTGAAGAACGTTCCCCCAATTGAGCCGATGTTGCTTATCGTGAATGTTCCGCCCATCATGTCGGCCATGTCAAGCTTCCGGCTGCGGGCTTTTTCAGCTAAATCTTGAACTTCCTTTGCGATTGCCATGATGCCTTTCATGTTGGCGCCTTTGACTACAGGAACAAGCAGGCCTACCTCGGTTGCAACCGCAAAACCAATGTTGTAGTAGTCCTTCATCACTACCTCCTGGGCTGCCTCGTCAAGGCTGCTGTTGATTACGTTGTGCTCTGGCTTTTTCATTGCTTCAGTGACGGCTTTGATTATGAACGGGAGGAAAGTAAGCCTGATGCCCTTCTTTTCGGCTGCTTTCTTTTCGTTTTCCCTCGCTGCTGCCAGGTCTGTTATGTCTGCCTCGTCCATGTTAGTCACGGCAGCTGTCTTTGAAGCTGAAAGCGACATTTTCTCGGCAGTTGCCTTCCTGACACCTTTGAACTGTTCTCTTCGCACATAGCCCCACATGTCGTATTTTTTGGTGACTTTGATTTGCTGACTGGAAGATGATTGCAGTTCACTTTTCGATGCTGCGGCTGTTGGTGCTGAAGAAACGCCGGCTGCTCTTTTAACATCATCTTCACTAATCCTTCCGCCTGGACCGCTGCCTTTTAGCGCTGCCAAATTAACCTTTAGCTCTGCCGCGAGCCGCCTGACTGCGGGCATTACAAACACGCCCTTGTCAACCTCAGCCATGGACCCAGGCAGGAACCCGACAACTGCGCCTGCGTCCTTCTTCTTTTCCTTTGAAGCATCAGGCACAGGCATGGCAGCAGCAACAGCTTTCCCGGGAACGTACTTCTCGCCCTTTTGGCCGATAGCAACGATAACATCGCCAACATTGATTTTCTGGCCCTCGCTGCTGCTGTGCCGCTTCAGTACAATGCCGCTCTTCGGGCTTGGAACCTCAACAACCGCCTTGTCAGTCTCAATCTCAACCAAAACCTGGTCTTCCTTAACGGCGTCGCCCTCCTTGACGTGCCACTTGACTATTTCACCCTCGGTAATTCCCTGCCCAACGTCCGGAAAACGAAACTCGTAAGCCATTCCAGTTCACTTTTTATCAGTAGCTTGCAGTTGCCTCAATAGCTGCCACAATCCTCTCAACGCTCGGGAGGTAATGGTTCTCGAGCTTGTAAAGGGGGAAGC
>CAZBFZ010000072.1:0-4288 GCA_964491245.1 uncultured Methanosarcinales archaeon | reverse complement strand
CCTGGTGAGCTGGTCTTTCCTGAGGGGGCGGATGCAGAAAAGATAGCAGCTAACAGAAAGCAGCTCGCCATTGACGAGTTTTACCGCCTCAACCTCAGGGTCAAGGACGAAAAAGTTGTTTACGGGGCCAAGCCGCTGAGAACGGCAGGGGAAGTAATTTCCGTAGACGCCGCTGATGATGCGGTTGTGAGGTGAGTGGCCCTGTCGCTTGAGCTTATGCTTTTTGGCGAAGTTGATGGCAAACTGAAATTAGATGCTGCGAGAATTTATGTTGCCGGAATTTATCCACAACTTCTGAGTTTGCCACAAGGAAGGAGGCCTGAAAACTCAGTTAAAATGTGGCTTGAGACGCTAGTGGAAGAAAACGAAAATTACGTAACCGTAGTTGCAGCTGATTCCGAAGGCAAGGTCGTTGCTCTTTATCAACTCTGGCCGTTTTCAAAACAGAACGGTTGTTTGGAAAATTCTTCTTATGGTTACCTGATGGCAGAGCCAAGGGGCGAGGGCATAGGAAGCGAGGTTTTGCAGTGCCTAACGCCAATCTTTGAACACCTGGCGTACGTTACTGGCTCTTCTGCAGTCCGGCATGAGGTAATGAGTAAAAGTACCTTGTTCCAAAGAAACGGCTACACCCTTTTCGGGCATAATCCAGCAGATAATCAGCCCCTGTGGGAACGCAGGTATTTGCCTAAAGAACATGTTTTAAGCGCAAGTGAGCAACGCATAACGGAAGCACTTCGCGCAAAGATGCTTGCTTAGAAAATTTTTATCCCTCACCAAAAACTATTTAAATTGTGTTGCAGAGATTTTTGTTTCATGGCGAAGGGAGAAAAGGCGTCCGCAGCGGGGGAGCCGAAGCTTGACATTGTGATGGGCGAGCTTTGCCCTGTATGCTCACAGAAATCCCTATCGCTTACCGAGAGGGA
The DNA here is from genome assembly GCA_964491245.1 of uncultured Methanosarcinales archaeon. Taxonomy (GTDB): domain Archaea; phylum Nanobdellota; class Nanobdellia; order Woesearchaeales; family UBA10216; genus UBA10216. The sequence continues at coordinate 3,362 of CAZBFZ010000072.1, read as the reverse complement.
GCAGGAGGTTCCTTTTTTCGGGAAGGTTCTGCTTTTTGCAATGACGTGCAACAGCTGCAAGTTCCACAAGGCCGATGTCGAGTGCGCTGAGGAAAGGGAGCCCGCAAGGTACTCCATTGAGGTATCTGGTTCAGATGACATGTCAATCAGGGTGGTCAAGTCAAGCCAGGCAATCGTGAAGATTCCTTACGTTGCCGACATATTTCCCGGCGAGGCGTCTAACGGCTACGTTACGAACGTTGAGGGACTGCTTCAGAGGGTGAAGCACCAGATAGAGGTTGCCCGAGACGCAGAGGAAGACCCTGAAGCCGTGCAGAAGGCGAAGAGCCTGATAAAGAAGATTAACAGGTGCGTGTGGGGTGAGGAGAAGCTCAAGATAATAATAGAAGATCCCACTGGCAACTCTACCATAATAAGCGACAAGGCCGTTGTGCAGAAGCTGGCGCGCAAAGTCATAGGGCCAAGCGCTTAATCTTTTTCTTCTATCAGCTCCTGCAGTGCTGCATAAGCCCTCATCGCGTCCTTTTTCTGGAATATCAGCGTAAGCTCTGTTGCAGCAGAGACTATTTCAAAGATGTTTATGTCATCCCAGTAAAGCTTCCTTGTTACCGCGAACAGCACGCCCGGGGTGTACGGGAAGTCCTTGTCGAGGCTCATCGATACAGATACCAGGTTTCTTTCCCTTGTTGTTATCTGGCCTGGGCCAAGCTCTGAGATTTCTGCCGCAACCTTCTTCTCCCGCTTCCCGCTGGTGATTATTGAAACCTCGTAGTTGCCGTGGATGATGTTGAAGGTCTCACCAGCTTCGTAGTCGAACGACTTGTAAAGCCCCTCAAGCTTCCTGAAAAGCTGCCTTGACCTCTTTACAGAGAAGTACACGAGGTTTGTCTTTAGGGAGAGCTGGGTGCCTGCCTCAAACCGTATTGACCTGACATCGCTTGCCTGCAGCGCCTCGCTGTGCCTTCGCAGAGCCATTATTACTGCTGCTTCGCTTATTTTCCTGCCCAGCTGCTGCTCCACCTGCGGCTTTATCTTCTCTGCTAGCGCTGCGTAGCTTATTATGCCCTGCCGCAGCCCTTCCTGCAGCAGCGGCTTCTCATTGACGAGCTTCTTGGCTATTGCGCTGACAGTTACCATCGCAGCCGCATAAGGGATAACATCAATATTTAAATTTTGTTATTATAATAACATTAAGTTTTAATACTGGTGCATTGTCTTTGTCCTGTTGCAGTTGTACAAGCGAATAAAGCTTTAAATATTCAGTAAGCTCCGCTTTTTATGCAGTATTTGATGGGGGATGGTTGCTGTGATTGTGATGAAGTTCGGCGGCACGTCAGTCGGCAGTGCCGAGAGCATCAGGCAGGTTGTTGAGATAGTTAAAGCCAGCCAGGGCTCCCCTTTTGTTGTGGTTTCTGCGCTTTCCGGAGTTACTGACCTGCTTCTCGCCTCTGCGCGCAAGGCGCTGGGCAGGTCCTTTTCAGCAAATGAAGCAATCAGGGTGATCGGGGATAGGCATGGCGCTGTTATTGGTGCACTGGGGCTGGAAGCTGGCATAATCTCCGAAGACCTTGCTGAGCTTGAGCAGGTCCTGTTCGGAATCTCCCTGATTAGGGAACTTACCCCCCGCACCACGGATTACGTTGCTTCCTTTGGTGAGCGGATGTCTTCAAAGATAGTCGCGGCATTCGCAAAGAATGCAGGCCTCAACGCCCAGGCGTTCAACGCCTACGACCTCGGCGTTGTTACCGACGAAAATTTTGGCAATGCCGAGATTTTGCCGGGCACTTATGAGGCAATCGCTGCTGCTGTCAAGGGCATCCCGGCTGGCGTGATTCCGGTTGTGACTGGGTTTATTGGCAAGACGGGGCAGGGCGAGGTAACAACGCTGGGAAGAGGGGGGAGTGACTACTCTGCCGCAATCTACGGAGCTGCGCTTGGAGCTGAGGAGATTCAGGTATGGACCGATGTTGATGGAGTGATGACCGCTGACCCCATGATTGTCCCCAATGCGAGGACCGTTGACGCTGTCTCGTTTGAGGAGGCTAGCGAGCTTGCATACTTTGGGGCTAAGGTGCTGCATCCCAAGTCAATACTGCCTGCGATGAACAAGGAAATACCTGTAAGGGTGCTTAACACTTTCAACCCGTCAGGCAATGGCACGCTTATACTTAAAAACGTCACGAGAAACGGGAACGTTACAGCAATAACTTCGAAGAGCGATATTTACGTGATTAACATAAACTCGGCAAGGATGCTTCTCGCTTTCGGCTTCCTGCATCAGGTGTTCAGGCTTTTTGACGAGTTCAGGATACCTGTCGACATGATTGCAACATCCGAGGTTAACGTGACAGTCACTGTTGAGAAGAAATTTGACATCTCAGGGCTTGTCGAGAAGCTGAGGGAATTCGCGGCTGTGACTGTGCTGTCAGACCGCGCTTCAGTCAGCATAGTTGGCAGCGGCATAAGGCACGCTCCCGGGCTTGGCAGCAAAATATTTTCCATATTCGGCAGGATGGGGATTAATGTCGAGATGACGACCCAGAGCTATGATGCGCTGACCGAGACCCTTGTGATAAAAGAAGACCGGCTTGAGGAGGCCGTGAATGCTTTGCACGGCGAATTTTTTGGCGCGCCAGCCTCTGCTGTTGAGCTGGCAGCGCCTGTAGCTGCTATGGCAAGGGCAAAATCAGGCAAAATGCAAAGGTAAAAAATGCAAAGGTAAAATTTTGGCGGGGTGAAGTGTTAATGGCAAGCAAAGTTGTGGTTGAAGGTGCAATAACGGCCATGGTTACGCCGTTTACGGAAAGCGGCGAGCTTGATGTTGAGGGCCTGAAAAGCAATGTCAGGTTCCAGATTGGCAACGGCATTTCGGGGCTTGTTCCCCTCGGCACCACAGGCGAGAGCCCGACGGTGAGCGATGAGGAGCGCGAAACAGTAATCAAAACCGTCGTTGCAGCTGCAGCTGGTAAAGTAAACGTAATTGTTGGGACAGGGACAAACTCAACAGAGCATTCGATAGAGTTGTCAAGGCAGGCTGAGGAGCTTGGAGCTGATGCCGTGCTTGTTGTTTCGCCTTACTACAACAAGCCCACCCAGGAGGGGCTTTACAGGCACTTCAAGGCAATCGCCGAGTCCATAAGCATCCCTGTTGTTGTATACAACATCCAGGGCCGAACCGGTGTAAACATAGAAACATCTACTCTGCAACGAATGGCTCAGGTTCCAAACATCATAGCAGTGAAAGAGGCTTCGGGCAACCTCGCCCAGATGATGGATGTTTTGGAGCAGCTGCCGAAAACTTTTAGTGTTGTAAGCGGTGATGATAATATGACAATGCCTCTCATGGCGCTCGGCGGCAGGGG
>CAZBFZ010000071.1:0-4345 GCA_964491245.1 uncultured Methanosarcinales archaeon | reverse complement strand
TTGCGCCTGCGCTTTCTGCCGTCAACGTCGGCGCGCTTGCAGCTGCTTTGCAGAAAATTGACAGGGAAGATCTTAAGTTCATCCCTAAACTTACTCTGGATGGTGTTCTTTCGCTGCAACAGATAGAGCCTCAGGAAGCAGGTTCTTCCTACCCGCCGGCAGCTGAGTCTCGGGTGAGCACTGAAAGGGTAAGCAACAGAATTCTGTGGGCAAATCTGGCATATCAGGGCAATCTGGAGCTGATTGACGCTGCCCTCAGAGCCTATGAGGCGGTGCCTTTGTACCTCCGGCACAGGATTAAGCAGGTTGATGCTTACGTTAGGGAGCATAATAATCCGGCCGTATTGGCATCTGCTCTTTTGCAATATTTTTCACAGATAACTCAGATAAGCAGAAGGTCTCCTGATTTGATCAAGTATGTCTTTGCAAGCGATTCTTTCTTCACCCCATTCCTTGAGCAGATAATAAAGAAAGGCGTTGTAGATGAACAGTTTGTAGGCCAACTTGAAGGAATTGTCCGCAAGAACAGCAACCCGTATGGTGATCTGTACGATGTGCTTGCTCATGAGCAGAAAATCAAGACGCCAAAGGGGATTATTTTTTCGGCAATGAGCAGAAGACTCGCCGTGACTGAGGTGCAAATGAACGGTAATGGCAATGCCGTTTTAGAAGGCGTGGTCTACAGGATAGCTGTTTTTGGACATTTTGACGACAAGAGGCAAAACATGATTACGTCAAAGCTTGGCGGCACTAACGTAGAGCTTGTATTTTTCAACAAGGATGTCAGAGGCACCTATCCGGATTGTGATGGAGTTGCCATATTTCAGGGCGCCTCGACTGGTTTGACCATCCCCCACTCTTCCGCTGCCATGAGCCACTACGAATCGCGCGGGCTTCCCATGAAGCCGATGGGACGCATTGTTAATGTTGACAGGGTTGCAGAAGCATTGGTAGAATTCAGGAATGAGCTGTTTCTGAAGTCAGCAGGCAAAGTCAGTGCCTGAAAACCCTCTGCCCGGTGAACGCCATGGCTATGCCGTGCTCGTTGCAGGCTTCTATTGCTTCGCAATCATTGATGGAGCCGCCGGGCTGGATTATCGCCGTTGTTCCCTGTGAAGCGGCAACGTCAACGCTGTCCCTGAACGGGAAAAAGCCGTCCGATGCAAGCACTGAGCCTTTGATGTTCCCTTTAGCAGCGGCTGCTATTGCGTCTATTTCGCTTTTTTGCCGCTGCTGCAGCTGGGAGTATGGCGTGTTAAACTTCTCGAAGCTCAGTCTGTCAGCGTGCTTTTTGTAAGCCTTTACTATCGCAATCTCCACCGCTCCAACCCTGTCCTGCTCGCCTGGGCATATGGCAACAGTTGCCTTGTTCTTTGCAAAGACTATGGCGTTGGAGGTTACGCCTTGCACAATCTTCCAGGCGAACAGCATATCCTCATACTCTTTTTCGGTGGGCTTTCTTTTTACCGTATATTGCTCTCCCTGGTTTTCGGCAGCCGCCACCATCAGGTCGCCTTTGCTTCTTATTCTTACTTCTTGCGACACTTGAGCTATCAGTCCGCTGTCCATTAGTGATTTGAAGTCTATGTGGCACAGGTCTCTGTACTCTTTTAGCCGTTCTATGTTCTTTATCCTTATGAGCCGCATGTTTTTCTTTTTCAGCAGTATCTCAAGGGCTTCCTTTTCGAACTCTGGAGCGGCAACGACCTCAAGGTATTGCTTCATTATTTGCTCTGCCGTTGCCAAATCAACGGGCCTGTTTAGCGTTGCCACCCCTCCAAACGCCGCCAGCCTGTCAGCCATGTAAGCTTCCCTGTATGCCTCTGCAATCTTCTCTCGGCTTGCAGCCCCGCACGGGTTGTTGTGCTTCATTATGACTGCTGTTGGCTCGTCAAAGTTTTTTAGTATTGAAAGCGCATTGTCAACGTCTGTCAGGTTGCTCTTTCCTACATGCTTGCCGCTTTCAATCAAATCAGAATCAGAGATGCTGCTAACAAGCCCTTTTCCGGGCTTTACATATTCGCAGCCGCCAATCGCAAGGTTGCTCTCTTTCAGCTCGTACAGTGCTGCCTCCTGTCCAGGGTTGTCACCATACCTGAGGCCTGTTTTTTTGCCTTCAAAATTCCACTGCTTTTTTTTGTACTGCAGCCTTTTATCCCCTATGCTTATAGTCAGGTCTTCCGGAAAGCTGTCGCTCAGCACTTCCCTATACATCGCGCTCAGCTTCTTTTTCTTTGCCATCTTTACTCAACCTTGTATTCTTTTTTCACAGCTGCCGCAGCCAGCTTATCGTAATAGTCGCTTATGTTGCCCATGTAGGCGCTTATGTAGTTCATTGCTGCTTGCGCTAGCCGTAGCCTTGTGCCAATGCCGCAGGAGTCGTTGTTCTTCTTCATTTCCTCAAGCACTTTTTCGTAGTCAACAGGGCTCACAACAACAGCAACCCTCAAGAAGTTCTTCGCTGCTGATTCAATCAGGCTCACACCTCCTATGTCAACGTTCATCCTTGCCTTCTCTATGCTTCCCGCTTCTGCAGTTGCAGCGAAAGGATATAAGTTCACAACCACAAGGTCAAACGCAACAGCGCTGTTTTCATCCAGGTATTTTCGCTGCTGCTCATCATTAACGTCAGCAAGTATGCCGGAATGTATTTTCGGATGCAGCGTCTTCACAAGCCCGGCAGGCATCTCCTTTATTCCGGTATAATCGGAAATCTCTGTCAAATTCTCAGCCGCAACCGCCTTTCTTAGCTCGTTGTAAGTCCCGCTGCTGCAGTAAATCCTGACGCTTGGGTTTATCTTCACAAGCTCTGCAGCAAAGTAGTTGAGGCCTGTCTTGTCGTGGCAGCTAATCAGCACGTTTTTGATTTTTACATTATTCTTAGCAGTTGTCATTGGAGATACTCCCTCGTCCTTTTCAGGACATCCTTTATCACTGTCTTTTCCCTCTGAGGCCCTATTGATACCATTGAAACCGGAATCCCTATTGCAGTAACAAGGTCACGGATGTATTCTTTCATCCCTTCAGGCAGCGCATCATAGCCTTTTTTGACGGCAGCTATTTCTTCGCTTTCGTCCATTTGTTGCCAGAAATACTCCTTCCTGCCGTAGACAGGCTTCCAGCCGTCCAGCTTGAACGGAAACCGCGTTGTCTTCCTGCCTTCTTTCTCATAGGCAACAGCTGCCTTGAAAGGCTTTCCTGACAATACATCAATCTTCGTAATTACCCATTCGTCAACGCCATTTACCATTCCCGAATACCGCAGCGCAACGAAATCAGGGAAGCCTGTCCTTCTTGGCCTGCCGGTTGTTGCCCCAAACTCGCTTCCATCCTGCCTTATCCACCTTCCAAGCAGCTGCAAATCGCCGTCAACCGCTTTTTTCTTCTCGGCAGCAGTCAGTTGTTCCCCTTTTCTCTCTTTCTTTGCGTCCTCATAGCTGCCAAGCTCCGTGACAAATTCGCCCTCGCCTACTCGTGTCGGGTAGGCCTTCACTATCCCAATCACCCTGAACTTCCTCAAGTCAATCCCCAGGTTCGCTGCCGCCCCGCCTGCCGTGCAGTTTGACGACGTGACATAGGGCCTCGTGCCGTGCACGACATCCAGCAGCGTTGCCTGTGCGCCTTCCAGCAGCAATGATTTGCCATTTTTTAGCTCCTCGTTGAGCGTGTAAGCGCAGCTGCCAACGTAACGCTTCAGCTTTTCGGCATAAGGCGCGTATTCGCTGTAGACCGCCGTGGCGTATTTTTCGGCATCGGCCGCTTTTTCAATGATTTTTGCAGCCATGAGCTCATTCGCCTTCGCTGCAACAACCGCTTTTATCTTTTCCTTGAAGCCGCCGCTTACCAAGTCATAAACTGTGATGTCTTCTGTCCTTGACGCCTTGTCTTTGGCAACAGGGCCTATGCCTCTTTTTGTCGTGCCAAGCTTTCCGCTTCCCTCTCCAGCAGCGTCAAGCGCAACATGGTAGGGCATTATTACGTGGGCTCGCTCGTCAATCAGTATCCTGCCGCCTGCCTTGAAGCCGGCCTTGGCAACCGCTTCATAATCTGAAAAGAAAGTCTTCGGGTTAAAGAAAACATCAGGGCCTATCGCAACATTCCTTCCCTGCACCACCCCTGCCGGTAGGGTGTGAAGTATGACCTGCTTGCCGTTGGCAACGATTGTATGCCCCGCGTTATCACCGCCGTTAAACCTCACAACCCAGTCAGCTTCAGCAGCTAGCAGGTCAACTATCTTTCCCTTGCCCTCGTCGCCCCAGTAAGCTCCGATTATTACAGCGTTCATAAAATTGTGCAAACGAGGAAACGTTTATATAGGTTTTGGACGCCTTTGTGCAACATGGCT
>CAZBFZ010000070.1:0-4504 GCA_964491245.1 uncultured Methanosarcinales archaeon | reverse complement strand
ACTATTTGCGGCTTATCAGCCAGTATGGCGTCCTTTACCCTGCTCACGCTGTCCTTGGCAATGTGTGATGTTCCTATTACTGTCAGGTTTCCGTGTCTCATTTTTGTTTGCGGCAGTGACAACTGTTTAAGCGCCGTTTAAACTTAGCCGCCAAAAACTTTATATATTATTGCAGCGAGTGCAGTAATCAGGTTTCAATTTAAAGCGTTTGTTGTTTTTTTGAGGTGAATCGTGCATGCTGAGGACAAAAAGGGTTACAGAATCTTACGACATGAGGGTTTTTACCGACACTGGCGATTACTTTGGCGATGTTGAGGAGGTCATCCTCACCCAGACCAAGATCATCGGCTGGCGCGTAAAGGCGTCAAGGAATTCTGTCCTAAGCAAGCTTCTTGGCAGCGCCAAGGGCGTTGTTGTCCCGCACCAGCTCGTGAAGTCAGTTGGCGATGTCATGATAATTTCAAAGGCGGCGATGCCGACTTATGCTGGGGAAGAAGCGGGCAGTGTTTAGTGTTAAGCTGTTGCTCTTTTTCTAGGAATTATGATTTGTTTTTGCTCTTGTAACTGTTTGCTGTTGAGGTAGGCAATGGCCATCATGGTGTAAACCTGCATTAGCGCTTTTGATTGCCACAGCATTATTCCTTCATCAGCAATTCCTGGCCCTATTACCCTGATGCGTCTGAATGCCAATTCAACAAGCTCCTCTACACCATTCGGCACTTCAGGTATTGGATTATCTATTGCGAGCATCGGGTACTGTTGGCTTACAAGCACGGCTGCAGCATCAAGCACAAATACAGAATGGTGGTCGAACTCGTTTTCGCTGCCTGTTCGCTCCTCCCGCCCGAACTGGCTCTTAACCTTGCGGCTGAATTTGTCATCAGCGAAGGCATTTCGCATGCAGTCATCTGAAGTAAATATGCCGTAGCCCCTTCTTTTAGTTATTTCCATGATTCCGGTGTCGACGTAGTATAATGGCACGTTTGTTATTGTGAGCTTGTGCGGTTCTTGCTCGCCAGACAGAGAAGGCACATTTTCAGCAACAATCCGTATTCCAACATCCAATGCCTGCGAAAGGTCTTCCCTTCCCAATTGGAGCCTTATTGTTGCATTTTTTCCTGAGGGTTCGTAACTCACTGTTGGGCTTTGGCCAGAAAGCATTTTCCTTCCTCTTAGCCAGTTGTAAGGGTTGGTTACCTTGTAATGCGTGTTTGCTCCCACTCCGGCAAAGTCCAGCCCCACTGGCACGTCATCAATCCGCTTGACTTGCTCTAATGTAAACCCGTGGAGCTTTGCCTCCAAGGATTCCCTGACACTTAGGTTGTTATTTCCCTTTTCAGGATCCCAGCGCTTGGCAGGAAGAAGATACCACCGTTTTGGCAGGCTTACGTCATCCATGGGCGGAAAGAACTGGTTCCTTACTATCATAATGGTCTGGTGAGGCTGTGTCGCGTTAAGAAGCTGGAACAAGCCAAGCCACCTTTGGCCAAAAGTTTGGTTGAAATCAACGTATAAAGGCATTAAGAGCCTGTTTTGTATTAGCGTTCGCGTTACCCCTGGCTTGTCGCTCTTGTAGGTTCCCTGAGCTAGATTTAACATCCTTAAAGCCTCATCAAGCCTTTCCTGCCATAGCGCGCCCCCTTCAGCAAGCAAAGCAAGGTCCATACGGCCTTGGTAGTCTTTTCACTCATATAAACCTTTTTAAAACTCCCGAGCTTTCCACGCCTCATGGCAGCAGCCGCAGCAGAAGCAGCCAAGCTTTCAACAGGGCTTTCAAAGGAAGCTGTTTTTGAGCAGCTTAAGCACGTTGAGGACCCTGAAATCCGCTACAACATAGTGGATATTGGCTTGGTTTACGATGCCAGAATAGACAATGGCATGGTCGTCATAGACATGACCCTTACATCTCCAACCTGCCCAGTTGGGCCTTACATTATCTCTGAGGCCGAGAATGCTGTGAAGAAGCTTCCCGGAGTTACCGGCGTTGCCATAAACATCGTCTGGGAGCCGCTCTGGAGCCCAGAAAGGATGTCTGACGAGGCAAAGGTTGCGCTTGGGGTTTAGCAGCAACCTTTAAATTAATAGTTCTTATTCTTTTTGATAAACCTTTTTCAAAAAAAGGTTTCGCGGCAGTGGTCCACCGGCACGACTCGACCTTCCCAAGGTCGCAAAGCGGGTTCAATTCCCGCCTGCCGCATTCATTTTTGGCGGTAAATTTATATCTGCCGCCGCAACAGCAGCCGCCATGATTATCACGTCTGATAAATTTGATGAGCTTTTTAAGAGTAGCAAGCTGCGGATCTCAGTCGTAGGCATGTCCAACGTCGGCAAAACCAGAAGGGCAAAGAGCCTTTTTGCCGACCCAGGCCTTAACTTCTTGTGGCTCAACGGCGACGACCTTATTGAGGCAAAGCTGCAGCCTTACCTTGAAGGCAAAGGCTTTAAGGGCGTTAATGGCGTTGCTGCTTGGATGGGGCAGCCGTACGAAGCCCGTTATCCGGAAACGCAGCAGCTTTTTCTTAAGTTTGAGGAGGAGGCAATGGCAGAGATTGATTATTCTGTTGACAGGAACGTGATTGTTGACACTACCGGCAGCGTCATTTACCTCTCCCAGCAGGCACTGAAACGGCTGAAAGAGAACACACTCATCATTTACCTCGAAGCAACAGAAGACGTCAAGAAAATGTTGTTTGAAAGATACATTTTAAACCCGAAGCCGGTCGTGTGGGGCGGCAGCTTTAGCAGGCAGCCCGGCGAAACAGATTTAGACTCTCTAAAGCGATGCTACCCTCAGCTGCTTGAGTTCAGGGCAGCCAGGTACGCAGAGCTCGCTGACATAACCATCCAGCATTCTGTTCTTCGTGACACGTCAGGAAGGCAGTTCCTTGAGGAGTTGAGGCGTCGCCTTCCCTAAACCTTTTTAACCACCTTCCTGTTCCCGGCTCCTATGCTTAACATCAAGCAGCTTTCGGTAACAATTGAACGCATAGACGCCTACTCTGAAGACCTCAAGGTTTTCAGGCTTAAGCTGCCAGAAAATGCCGGATTCTCCTTCGCGCCAGGCCAGTTCGTGATGGTTTCCCTTCCGGGCTTGGTTGATAAGAATGGCAGGAAGATAGCAAAGTCCTTTTCGCTGGCTTCCTCTGCAGCTGAAACCGGCAGCGTTGAGCTTTGCACTGCCAGATTCCCTACCGGAGCTTTGTCCGTGCCGCTGTTCAAAAAGCAGGTTGGCGACGAAGTCGTCATTACAGGCCCTTTCGGCGTTTTCCAACTTAAAAAGCCAGTCAAGCCAGGCACTGTTTTCATGGCTGGCGGCACAGGGCTGGCTCCATTAATGAGCATGCTGCGCTCCCTTTACTCTGAAGGCTTCAACAGCCAGCTTTGGCTGTTCTACAGCTTCAGCGAGCCAAGATTGTTCCTCTTCAAGGAAGAACTCCTCAGGTATTGCAGCAGCAACAGCCTAAAGTTTGTAGCCTCAACTAGCAATCCCGGTTTGGAATGGCCGTTTGAAAAAGGTCGGGTTACCGACACTTTTCCAAAATACCTTCCGCAGCTGCAAGGCGATGGCATCCCAAACGAGGAGAGGCAGTTCTACATCTGCGGCCCCCCGGTCATGGTCAAGGATACGATAACAATGCTTGAGCAGCTCGGCTTCAGGAAGGAGAATATCCATAAGGAACAGTGGTGATTATAGCTTCTTTGTCACTCCCTGCTTCGGGCATAAGTCTGACAAAACACACTTGCTGCAGCTTGGAATTGGCGCCCTGCACACAGCCCTACCGTGGTCCTTCAGCAGCCACGTTATCCTTTTCCACTCAGATTTTGGCACAGCAGCCATTAAGTCCTTTTCAACTTTTTCCGGATTTGTGCTTTTCGCCAGGCCGAGGCGGTAGCTAACACGTAAAACGTGTGTGTCGACGACAACTCCCAGCACCTTATCAAAAGCGTTTATCAGAATGGCATTCGCTGTCTTTCTTCCAATCCCCGGCAGCAATGTCAGCTCTTCCATTGTTTCAGGCACTTTTCCTTTATGCTTCTCAATCAACAGCTTTGCTGCTTCCCTTATGTTTCTGGCTTTGTTGTTGAAGAAAGTGATAGACTTTATGTCCTTCTCTGCAAGTTTAGCAAAATCAGAGACCGTTTTGTACTTCTGAAACAGCTTTGCCGTTACGGAGTTGACAACCTCATCCCTGCACTGTGCTGAGAGTATTGCCGCCACCATCAGCTGCAGCGGGCTGGAGAAATTAAGGTAGTACTTTGTGCTAGGGTATTCTTTTTTCAGGAGCCTTATTACATCTTCGGCTTTTGCTGCCGCAGCCATACACAAGTGCTCCATTTCTATCCTTATTAATCTTGCGGCAAAGATTTAAGAAACAGCATAATTCCCCATCTTTCATGACAGATGAGTATGAAGTTCGCGTTGACAGGAAGAAGTGCATCGGAGCAGGATTTTGCGAGAAGCTCATGCCAAAGCTGTTCAAGGTTGACGACACTAACAGGGTCA
>CAZBFZ010000069.1:0-4515 GCA_964491245.1 uncultured Methanosarcinales archaeon | reverse complement strand
TGTTTTCGTTACTTATGAGTGGCACTGATAGTTATTTAATATATTTTTTTTTTTTATTATATAGGGAAGAATATTAATTTAGAAAGGTTTAAATAAAGCAAGCTGTAAACCGGAGGCATATGAAGCGCAAGATAGTAGCCCAGGGCAACCAGTCACTAACCCTCACGCTGCCGATTAAGTGGATCAGAGAGCAGCAGATTAAGGCAGGTGACGAGGTAGCTGTTGACCAGCGTGGAGGAGAGCTCGTAATAGGCAAGGAAGGCCCTAAAAAAGGCGGAACTGTAAAGATAACCGTAACACCAGCCACAAACAACGCCAAGCTGCTCAGAAGCCTTATTTTTGGCGCATACCGTTCAGGAGCTGACGAAATAGCTATTGACTTTGAAGCCCTCGAACTGGTGGACAGGGACATGGGCAAGGTAAAGACCATAAAGTACATCCAGGACACGGTAAACCTGCTTATAGGCGTATCCATAGTTGAGCAGACCAAAAACTTCTGCAAGATAAAAGACGTAACCGGTGCGTCAGAAGAGGAATTTGACACAATCCTTAGAAGAACCTTCCTACTCATTCTTTCGATAGGCGAACAGAGCCTTAAAGCGTTTGAGGAAAAGGACAAAGAAGCATTTGAAGACGTCCCGTTGATTTACGACAGCATCCGGAAGTTCACCGAGTACTGCATGCGTCTCCTAAGCAAGTACGAGTACAAAGAGCACGAAAACACAGGCCACTTTTACTCCATAGTAACCTGCTTTGACGACATAAGCGACGCCTACAGGCACCTGACAAAGCACTTCGCCAAGCTAAACCTAAGCCCGCCAGTAATCAAGGCATACCGCGACCTCAATCAGCTAATGAGAAAAGCATACGAATGGTTCTACAGCCCCCAAGACAAAAAGCTCGCCCAGGAACTCTTCCACACCAGGGACACATCATACAAAAGCATCTACTCAGCAGAAACCCAAAAAACAAAACAGCCACAAGACAACGGAGTACTAGAATCAATACAAGCCGTGAGGGCAGCAGCAACACAGATAATAAGAGAAAGAATGGCGATGGTATAGAATACTTATTATAAAGCTCTGAGATTAATAACTCGGGTCGATATGCTTCTTTTATCAGCTAAAACCAGACCTATAATCTAAACTTCCAAATCAAAAAAGCAAACTTCCAAAACCTTTAAATAGGACATATTACTTTACTTAAAAATATGAGTGAGGTCATATTAAACGATTTAAAAAATGAATCCTTCAATTATTCCTTTCCAGCTCTTCGAGGTATACAAGCACAGAGGGAGTACTACGTTGCAATGTTTCCCTTAAGGCTTATAACCAAACTACTTATTTTTGATGGTGATGATTTACCCCCAGACTTACGCGCCCAAAGAATTTTAAATAAAGCTAGAATTCCTGAAATAGCAAATTATGTAATTAACTATCCAAAAGATTATGTTTTCTCATCACTCACTGCTTCTATTGACGGTCAAGTTCAATTTATTCCTTTTGGAAAAAACAGTTTAGAATCCAAAATGGGTGTGCTTGTTATGCCAATGGCAACCAAAATTCTCATTAATGACGGGCAACATAGGCGAGCTGCTATTGAAGAGGCACTTAAGCACAGACCTGAACTGGGAATGGAAACAATCTCAGTGGTGTTTTTTGTAGATACAGGACTTAAACGAAGTCAACAAATGTTTGCAGATTTGAATAAACACGCAGTAAGACCTACCAAGTCATTAAGTATACTTTATGATCACAGAGACCCTTTTTCAAGATTTATTAAGTCAAAAGTTCTAGAGTCTGTACAAATTTTTAAAGGTTTGACAGAATTAGAAAAAACTACTATCTCAAATAGATCTAGGAAAATGTTTACTTTAAGTAGCATCTATCAAGCTACTAGACAGCTGCTATGGAAATTTAGCGCTAAGGACGAAGTATCTGAGGAAGAAGAAAAGCTAACAATTGATTATTGGATCGAGGTTGCTAAAAACATGCCGCAGTGGCAAGAAGTGATACAACAGCAAACACACAGCAGTGAATTGCGGGAAGAATTTATTAATGCACACGGCATCGCATTGCAAGCACTGGGAATTCTAGGCCAGGCGCTAATAGCTCAGTATCCAAGAAATTGGAGACAAAAATTAAGAGTTTTAAACAAGATTGATTGGTCACGCGCAAACAAAAAATTTTGGGAAGGACGTGCTATGGTTGCAGGAAGGGTTACTAAATCACCAAACAATGTGGTGCTCACAGCGAACGCTTTAAAAAAGCTATGCAAGGTAAAATTGACATCACAAGAACAAATGATTGAAAAGAAATTCCAAAGGACATAACTTAAGAGGTGTAAAATTGAAAATTCCTGTATGCGGCACAACACCAAATAAAGAGCCCTCTGTCTTTGAGAAAAAGGAACTCAAAGATATCTATCAAGAGATTCAAGAAGTATATCTGAGCGATGATAGACCCTGGATTATTGGTTATAGTGGGGGAAAAGATTCAACAACAGCTCTTCAACTCGTGTGGTACGCACTCAAAGATTTACCTCCAGAAAAAAGGAAAAAACAAGTTTATGTCATATCGTCCGACACTTTAGTAGAAACACCCGTAATTGTTAATTACCTTAGTAGTACACTAGAGAAAATTGATACCGAAGCAAAGAAACAGCAAATGCCCTTTAAGATTCAAATGGTGCACCCGATTATAGAGGAGACTTTTTGGGTAAACCTCATTGGTAAGGGTTACCCTACTCCATCTAACACGTTTAGGTGGTGTACTGACCGCTTAAAAATCAGACCTGCTGACAGGTTTATATTTGATAAGGTTGCAGCTTACGGGGAAGTAATATTGGTCCTAGGAGTGAGAAAGTTAGAAAGTGCGACAAGAGCCCAAGTAATGAGTCTGTATAAAAAGAAGGGCAGTTTATTATCAAGACACTCAAAATTTCCACAAACATGGGTTTATACGCCCATAGAAGATTTCAGCTTAAACGATGTGTGGTCATACTTACTACAAAACCCATCACCTTTTGGCAATCAGAATAGAGATTTGGCATCTATGTACAAAAATGCACAATCTGGCGAATGCCCTCTTGTTGTTGATACTACAACTCCCACATGTGGTGGCGGTAGATTTGGTTGCTGGGTTTGTACTGTTGTGAAAAGAGATAGAAGCATGGAAGCAATGATTGATAATGGTGAAGTGTGGATGGAGCCACTTTTGGAGATCCGTAACTTTTTAGCCTCAACGCAGGATCCCAGTAAAAAACATTTGTACAGGGATTATAGACGTCGCTCAGGGCAAGTTTCTTTTAAGAATGACGGAAGCGGCGTTATCTCACGTGGTCCTTATACACTTGAGTTCTCTCATGAATTGCTTAAAAAAATATTGGAAGCTCAGGTCAAGATAAGAAAAACAGGTCCTGACCCTAACCAAAACTTAATTTTGCCTGATGAACTTCATGAGATAAGAAGGATATGGATACACGAAAGAGGGGATTGGGAGGATTCTCTTCCAAGGATATATCATGAAGTGACAGGTGAGAATTTAGATTGGGTGTATGATGACTTTGGTTCATTTACAAAAAACGAAAATAAGCTATTAGGACAAATTTGCACAAAACAAAATATCCCTCTTCGTCTGATAACTAAACTGTTGGATGTTGAAAGGCAAGTGCAAGGTATGAGTCGTCGAGCGTCTGTTTATCAAAAAATAGAATCTGTGCTTGGAGAAGAGTGGCGCTCAGAAGAGGAAATCCTTCAAAAGGCACATAAAGATGCAGATATCTCTCAGTCAGATATTCATACATAATGTCAAATGGTGCTGAAACTAGTATTTCGGGAGAAAGCTAAGCGTTACGAATACGCTTTGTTGTCTCTAAAGACAGGTAGGCCTCTAAAATGGTTTGGTATTAAGAAACCATCAAAAGAAGAGATTATTGAAATTGAAAAAAGGATTGAATTTTATAGAAAAAAGAGAGTGGGTTTACTAAAATGATATTCAAAACTCTTGCAGTCGAAAACTTTGGATTATTCAAAGGAAAATACACTTTTGACTTAAGTCTGGCTTCGCCGCTTGAAAGAGATAAACCGATTATTCTTTTAGGGGGGAAAAACGGTTCCGGGAAAACAACTTTTTTTGAAGCTGTAAGATTGTGCTTATATGGGCAAAGTATGTTTAAAAATAAATTAATACGGTCAGATTACGAGGCTTATTTAGAGCAGAAAATTCATCATTCAACCGAAAACTTGCCGGCTTCTTCTGCGAGCGTGGAAGTAGAGTTTGAGTATAGTCATTTAGGCAAACGCGAGTTATATGCTGTTAAAAGAGAATGGTATATAGAATATAATCAAGTACATGAACTACTAACTGTACATAAAGATGGTTATTTGTTGAAGGAATTGGAAACTGACCAGTGGCAAGATTTTTTAAAGGATATGATCCCACCCGGTTTGTCACGATTGTTTTTCTTCGATGGTGAAAAAATTCAACACCTTGCAGAGGATGAACGAGACCGGGA
>CAZBFZ010000068.1:2109-4516 GCA_964491245.1 uncultured Methanosarcinales archaeon | reverse complement strand
AGGTGTACGGCTCTGCCTACGCTGCGTGCTACGTTGTGCTGATGAAGGAGAAGGACTGCGAGCGCATCGCAAGCGCGGTTGCGAAATCCATCACGAAGCACGTCCATAAGAAGAAGGAAGTTGCCTCCAAGGACCTTGCGAAGCTCGTCTCGAAGGAGCTGAAGAGGCACAACCAGCATGCTGCCTTCATGTACGAGACGCACAGGGACTTGGCTTAGTTGTCACTTCGTCCACGGCATCCTCAGCCTTAGCTTGAGCTTTTTCTTCTCGTTCTCCTTTTCTTCTGTAACTCCTGTGCTCAGCTCTTTCATCCTTTTGAACGTAAGCTCTTCAACAAAGGCGACAATCTTGTCCCTTTTCTCTCCCTGAATCCTGAGCTCCCTCAGTAACTCGTCAAGCTTGCGGTTCTTGCCTGAGTCAGCCTCTTTTTTCTTCCTTTTCGCCATGGAAGCAATGCCGGTTGTTGCAGTAGTTAAATTTTTCGCTGCATACCGCAGCCAAGAGTACGTCAAAAAATCATTACTTAATAGTTGTGTAAACCGAAAGGTTTAAATGGTTGCAAACTTACCCGTGCCTATGGCAAATTTGTTGGAAGAGCTGGCAAACGCGAAGACAAGCGAAAGGGGAACCATAGAAGGTATCGTGAGGAGGTATGGTGCCGAAGTTGTGAGCATACAAACCGAACCTTTAACGGTCGTCACAACGGTAAACCCGAAAGGCTTGTATGTAAATGTTTTTGACAGATTGCCGGAAGAAAAGAGGGTCAGTGGAGACGTCCCTTTTGGACCTGTTGAATTTGCGGTTGAATTCGCAGAAGGGCAATGCCCTGGCTACGCTTTGGTCTTTAACCCTCGAGACAAGACGCTCACGTTCCGGCCAGGATTTGCTGCGAATCCTTCTTTGTTTGACTATGTTGAGGAGGAATTTTTTGGGCTGAAAAGTTCTGCTTACACGGCAGGCGCCATCAAATCAGGAGAGGCTGCGAGAGAGGTTATGAAGGAGCCAGCATCACCAACAGGCACTACTGCCGCCACACCCCAGCAGAGTGCCGCCAGTCTGGAAAGCAGATTGGAACTTACTCTTAAGCTTCTGAGAGGTATAGTTCTTAAGGAGTTAGAGTCGTATAACAAACTAAACAGTTGGCATGAACTCGGTATTAAAATGAATTTTGGAATGGAGGGGGGGTATGAGAGGTTTGAGACAGAACTACTAGATGGTATGCATGCGGAGCTTATTGGCGGAGGCACATTAATAAGTGGTTTTTACTATCATCTTCTGAGGTCTGCTCGTGCTGAGTTGCCTGAAATTTTCAGGGAATACAATGGGCTGCGGCCTTCCACCGAAAGCGAAGTTTCGCTTGACGCATGCCTTGAAGGCCTTCTTGAGTGGTCTGGAGGCGCTGCGCGTATGATGACCGGCGCACAATACATCGGCGATCGCTGGATCCGGCTGCTTTTTGGTGTTGAGAAAACTGCTGAATTAGGGAAAACAATAAGTGGTGTTGTGAGGGAAGCTGCCGCAGCTGCTTTAAGGGCTCCGAGCGATAAGCTGACAACTGAGATAGTTGCCATAAACGAAGAGTTAATGGGATTCAGAGATAGGACACGGATATATGGTCTTACTGCTAATGAGTTGTTCTATTTTGGTCATAGACCTGCTGCAAGTTGGCTTGAGTGGTCAACTACAACTGCGGCACACAACAGCATGGAAAACCCGGGAAAGGGAAGCCCGCTTGGCAAGGAAGCGCTTATAGCCGCTTATGTTTTCGCTAAGGCGTATGATGCTTTCGATCGGGATTATGTAATGCCCGCACTAAAGGCCTTGACTTAACAGTGCAAACGCGCAAAGCGAAGGTTTAAATATCTGCTCCCCCACAGGATTGCCCAAGATGATTGATTGGCAGCAGAGGGTTGCGATGTGGGTTCTGGCTGGAGTGGTTGCTTACGTCACTTACCGCTGGCTGTTTGTGTCAAAGGAGTCCTCAGCCACGGATTACGAGCAGGAGCTCCAGAAGATACTGACTTCTGACAAGTACAAGGTCAAGGGCAGGTTTGAGGAGTAATGTTTATAAAGTGCGCTGATTAATGCTCTGACAATGATAGAGAGCTATGGCAATTACGAGTGGTTCCTGCAGAACGACTTAAAAGAGCATGCGGGGAAATGGCTGGCAATAATAGATAAAAAAGTAGTCGCCAGTGGAACTGACGTAAGTAAACTAATTCAAGATGTTAAGAAAGGTTACCCCAATAAGAAGCCGCTGATAACCAAAGTTCAGGACAAGCTTTCCATTCTCTGACCATCACATTAATGGCACTAGTTTACAGGTTTAAAAAAGAAAGGTTGGCAAATGGGAGTTACGCCAGCAGGCCAAGAATTCTTGTGGAATTAGGCGGCTCAAATAGCTCAA
>CAZBFZ010000068.1:0-2009 GCA_964491245.1 uncultured Methanosarcinales archaeon | reverse complement strand
TTGCGGAAGGTTTTGTTCTACCTTCCCAGTTGCCAGGTTTTTATATGGCCTTCCTGCAATGGCGCTCATTGTCCTGAAGACGTAAGCTCCATCTTCTTCCACTGTGCCAACTGCACCCCATACTGCAGCGAGCTGGGCGTAAACAGATACGTCTCCAGTAATAAGTATCGTTGGCACTGCTGTGATGTTGTACTTAGCTGTCAGCTCTTTGCCTTCTGCGCTGCTGGCATCGACGGCCTTTGTGGAGCCGAGGTAAACCTGGAACCTTTTCACTATTGGTATGTGCATGGTGACGTCGTAACAGCTGCCGCAGCTGCTGTCATTAAGCATTATTAGATTGGCGATTCCGTCAACCTTTCCGGTGGAAGTGTTGAGGTATGGGGGATTTGCGCCCAGCGCGATGGAGCCGTCTTTCTTGACCGTGCCTGTGGCGGCAAGCTGCGCTGATAGGGGGTATTCGGCAACGTCGCTTGACACTAGGATTCCGGGAAGCCGCGTCATTGCATATTCCCCAACAAGCTCTTTTCCCTCGGGGCTGTCCTTATCAACAACATTGATGCCTTTAACAGTGATGAGGCTGCGCAGCTGCTGCACAGCCGGCATGAGGTCCGGGCACTCGCTGCATCCTGAAGCGTTCACGTAAGTCAAGGTGACAAGGCCTTTCACAGAGCCGGTTGCGACATCCACATAGGGCGGCGCTGTTTGGGTGTGCACGAGCGCGTTGCCAACTTTGGTGAAGCCTGCAATGCCTGCCTTGTCAACCTCTCCTGTGACGATGGCTGTTGGCAGTCGCCTGATGGAGTATTCCCGTATCAGCTGCTGCGATTCTGAATCGGCTGACTTTAGCACGGTGCTTTTTGTTACGTTTGCCCGTGCCGCTGCTACTTGCGCTGTGATGCTTTCCAGGGGCGTGCACTGGGCACAGCCGTCTGCCTCGATTGCAGTCACTTCTATGCTGGGCAGCTTGCTTTCCTCTACCGCTTTTGCCTCCATCGCGATGACTTTCTGCGTGAGCGCCCTTGCCTGGTATGCCTGGAACGCAACGAGGGCGAGGAGTATAACAACAGCTGCTGTTGTGATGGTGCCCCAGTCAAGCCCTTTAATCTCGGGAATTGTTATCTTTATCTCTTTTTTGCCACCTTTTTGGTGGCGGTGCTTCTTCACATTGTGCTCTTCCATTCGGTAAAACCCCGGTTGAAATCTTCAGTCAGCAAACTAGCCAGTCAGCATCCGCCAACCATGCTCGGCAGGTCTGCTATTCCGCTTGCTCCGCTGCCAGAACCAGCCAGCACTCCGCCTGTTCCGCTTGCCCCTGCAGAAGTGCTTTTGGGGGCAGATGAGCCGGAAGACACTGAAAGCTTTCCGCCTTCAAGCTTCTCCTTCAGCGTGTTGAGCTGGAAGGCCTGGACGGCGGATACGAGTATCAGCGCCACGAGCAGCACCGGCAGAACCTTATTCACGTTTACCATTTGTTTTCACCTCATCAACACTGTTATTAAATAATTTTTCCTTTTAAACACAATCAGCCAGTCAGCATCCGCCGACCATGCTTGGCAAATCTCCGATGCTTGTTGTGTCGCCTGCCTTTACCTTCCTGAGCAGGTCGCGGTCGTTGAGCACAGCCGGTGTCAATTCAAGCCCGTTCTCAAGTGCAGCTACCGCCTTCTCAACCATGTTCTTAGGGTAGTAAAGCGCCTTCCACTTTGTGAGTTCAAGCAGGATTTCATCATCAGTCCATTCACTTGGGTGGTTTTTTATCAGGTATTTGGACAGCCCTTTGAACGAGGCAGCGTGCGAGCACCCGCACAGGCTCCTGCCGCTTTCGTCAACGACAGCAGGCGCGCCGCAGCAGAACTCGCAGCTTATCTTTGTTCCAACATTTATGAACCTCGCCTTTTCCTCTTCGGTCAGTGAGCTTGTTGGCACCTGGCTGTCAAGCCCTGCAAGTATGCTCAGGCTGTTCACGGGGTCGTCAAAGCTGACTCCCAGCTCTGCGCCGTAAATCGGTG
>CAZBFZ010000067.1:3475-4534 GCA_964491245.1 uncultured Methanosarcinales archaeon | reverse complement strand
AACTTTCTCCTGCCGGTGTCAATTAGCTCGCCTTTGACCATTGATTTTACGTTTCCGTTGTCATGGCGGAGGTTTGCGATTATTGTGCCAGCCCCAAAGTTCACTCCCTTGCCAATTACGGAGTCAGCGCAGTAGCTGAGGTGCTTTATCAGGACATGGTCCATTAGTATTGAGCTCTTTATTTCAACCGCGTTTCCAGCCTTGCATTTGTTGCCTATTGATGTATAAGGCCTTATGTAGCAGTTAGGCCCGATAACGCAATCCTCACCGATTACGACAGGACCTTCGATATATGTGCCATTCTTAATGACTGTATTTTTGCCGACAGCAACAAATCCCTTTAACGTGGCGTATTTCTCGACAACAACGGTTTTGTGTATTTCCGGCTTGCTTTTCGCCTTTTCACTGAGCAATGCCTCATTCGCATCTAAAAGGCTCCACGGATACGTGATTGGCTGCCAGAACCCTGCCTCTTCAACAGCGACTTTCTGCGTTTTTGACACCTCAACTATTGCATCGGTTATTTCATATTCGCCACGGCCGCTTTTCTTCAGTTTCCGCAGCAGCTGGAATATTGAGCTTGGCAGGACGTAGCAGCCGGTATTGGCAAAACCGCTGCCGCTTTCGTCAGGCTTTTCTACGATGCTTTTCAGCGCGCCTTTTTCGGCAACTACTTTTCCAAAGCTGCTGATGTTTGAAACTTTTTTTGCGAGGATGCAGCTGCTGTGGCTGAGGCATTTTTTCACATCACTGCCATTGTAAAGGTCGTCTCCCATCAGCACAAGGAATTTTTTCTCGCCAGCAACGAATTTCTCAGCTTGAAGAAGCGCATGGCCTGTCCCAAGCTGCTCAGTCTGGAACGCGTAAGCCAGTTTCATTTTGCCGTAGCGGCTGCCGAATTTCGTCATAATCTGCTCGCTGCCGAATCCAACCACAACAACAGCTTCATCGATTATTTCAGTTTTTTGATTGACATTTTTCGCAAAAAGGTCATGCAGCTGCTGCAGGTTATATTCTAATATAGTTTTGTTTGCAACTGTGAGCATCACTTTTGACCTG
>CAZBFZ010000067.1:0-3375 GCA_964491245.1 uncultured Methanosarcinales archaeon | reverse complement strand
CGGCAGCGTGCTTAGCTCTTTCTTCTCCTTCACTTCCACGTTTATTAATACTTGCGGTTTTTTGGCGAACTCGGTTAGCTTAGAGAATGGCAGGCCGGACTCCTTCAGCAGCGTAAGCATGTGAATGGCTGCAAGGACGCCGTCGCCGGTTGTGTTGCTTCCTATTATAATGTGCCCTGACTGCTCGCCTCCAAGCGTGTAGCCATGCCTCCTCATCTCCTCATGGACATACTTGTCGCCGTTCTTTACCCTGACTGTTTTCACGCCAACTTTTTCCAGCTCATCGTCAAGGGCTGCGTTGGTGTATTCTGTGACAACAACCGCGTTATTGCTGAGCTTGCCCTTTCTCAGCATGCCCTTGGCTAGTGCCAATATTATTGCATCACCATCAATTATCTTTCCTTTTTCGTCCACCATGATAAGCCGATCAGAATCGCCATCAAAAGCTATCCCGCACGATGCTTTTGCTGCCACGACCTCTTTTTGCAGCTGTTGAGTGTGAAGTGCCCCGCATTCCTTGTTTATGTTGTTGCCATCAGGCTTGTTGTTGATTACTGTCGCAGCTGCTCCGAGGGCTGTAAAAATGCCAGCCGCGTTGTAAGCCGCGCCATTTGCGGCATCAACCACTAAGCTTAAGCCGCTTAGTTCTGGCCTTTCTGCAGAATCTGCCAGGAATGCGAGGTACTCTGCCTCTGCCTTTGCAAAGGTTTTCATGGTGCCTTTGCGGCTTCTTTCTGCCCTTTTTCCGATGTTATTTTCAACGAATTCCTCTTCCTTTTCGCTTAGCTTCTCGCCTGTTTGCGTGAAGAACTTGATGCCATTTTCATCTGAGGGATTGTGGCTTGCGGAAATCATTATGCCGCCGTCAGCCTTGGTGTGTCTGGTAAGGAATGCCACTGCTGCCGTGGGAATGACTCCAAGCAGCTGCACGTCTACCCCAACATCAGCAAGCCCTGAAACAATTGCCTGCTCAATCATGGCGCATGACGCCCTTGTGTCTTTTCCCAAGACAACAGAAGGGTTCTTTTTTCCGTTCGCCATTTTCCGGATTAAAGCAGCATACCCTGCGGCAATCTTCTTGATGCTTTCGGAAGTGAGCGGCTCCTCTCCAGGTGTTCCCCTTATGCCGTCTGTGCCAAAAAGTTTTGTGGTCATTCTTTCATTGCCCGGAATATTGCACTGTAGAGGTGTTTGTTTGTGGCGATGATGCCCCGGCTATCCCTGGCTGTCCACTGTTTTCCGCTGGGGGAGGTCGCAACCCCTCCAGCTTCCAGCAATATCAGGGCTGCAGCGGCGAAGTCCCATGAGGAGCCGCAGATGTTGAAGTAGCCGTCAACGTTGCCGGCTGCGACCTCGCAGACTGCCAGCGCCCCGCTTCCAAGAATCCGGATGGTTTTTGCCTGCACCAGCTCTCCAATCACTGCAAGGGTTGTTTTTCTTTTGCCAACCTCATTGCATAGGTCAGTGCATATGACTGCGTCTTCTATTTTTTCGACTTTGGCTGCGATTATTTTTTTCCCGTTCAAGAAAGACCCTTTCCCTTTCAGTGCCGTATAGCACTCTTTCGTGACTGGATTGTACACTACGCCCAGCAGCAGATTGTCTGCTTTTGCAAGGGCGATGGATGCGCAGAAGTATTTTCCCTTGGTGCTGTAGTTTTTCGTGCCGTCAATAGGGTCCACGTGCCACTCATACTCATTGCCTTGCTTGGCTGCGCCCTCTTCTGTTATGATGGTGTGTTCAGGAAAAGCTTCGGCAATGACCTTTCGGATTGCCGCATCAGCTTCCTTGTCGGCATTTGTGACAATGTTGCGAATGTTGCCTTCCTTTATGCCTAATTCAAGGCCGCTTTCATAGTACTTGAGCTGGATTTTTCCAGCTTCTTTTGCTGCGGCTAACGCAACGTCCATGGCTTTGTCAAGAAAGTCCATTTTACTTTATCTGCTGCCCCAGCTTTGCCCAGTCGTCAAGGAACTGCTTCAGGCCAACATCGGTAAGGGGGTGCTTGTAGAGCTGCTCGATGACCTTGAACGGGCACGTCGCGATGTCTGCCCCAGTCAGGGCTGCCTGCTTCACATGGTCAGTGTGCCTGACTGATGCGAAGAGTATTTTTGTTTTGAAGTCGTAGTTGTCGTAAATCTGGCGAATCTCCTCAACCAGCTCAACCCCACTCTGGCCTATGTCATCAAGCCTGCCAACGAAAGGGCTGATTATGTAAGCTCCGGCCTTCGCAGCCAGAAGCGCCTGGTTTGCTGAGAAGCACAGCGTCACGTTCACTCTGATGCCTTCCTTTGCCAGCGTTTTTACCGCCTTCAGCCCGTCAGGCAGCAGAGGTATCTTGACAACAACGTTCTTGTGCACCTTTGCCAAAATGCGTGCTTCGTGAAGTATATCCTCATACTTTACAGCCACAACCTCTGCAGAGACGTCTCCTTGGACAATCTCGCATATCTCCTTGACTATAGCTTTGAAGTCCTTGCCCTTGTCCTTTTCCTTGGCAACAAGGCTGGGATTGGTTGTTACGCCGTCAAGGATTCCCCAGTCGTTAACCTGCCTTATCTCGTCAATGTTAGCCGTGTCAATAAAAATCTCCATTTTTCATCCCCCATAACTACTTTCTTGCTCTGCTGCGATTTTGCCCTGTTTATCCTGTTTTTATTGTTTTTGCTTGATTATAGCAACGGAGCTTAATCATCGTATATCAATAGTAAGCTCCGTTGCATATAGGAGAGGAGGATATTATATTACGAAAAATTAGCTCCTCTCCTATAAGTCCAAGTCGTCAGCATTTATTTCTGAGAGGCTGCTGACTATTTTATCTGCCATTGAGACGTCATGGCTTGTTGTTGAAGACGTCCTTAGCGCAATGCATGCCATCCCGGCTGCCTTTGCGGCCTTTACGCCAGGGGAGGAGTCCTCTATCACGCCGCATTCTTCTGGGGCAACACCAAGTCTTTGTGCTGCAACGAGAAAAACTTCCGGGTCAGGCTTTCCTTTTGTCGTGTCTTCGTAGGACACTATTGTGCTGAAGTAGCTGCCGATTTTTAGGGTGGAAAGCACTGCATCTATGACGCTCCTGTACTGGCCTGAGGCTATTGCCAGCTTGTAATTTTTTCCTTTTAGCGCTTTGAGCAGGTGCAGCAGCCCTTCATTTGGCTTTACACCCTGCTTTATTATCTTCAGTACCTCATTGGTCTTTTCAGAAGCGAGCCACTCTGCCGCTTCTGGGATTTTGAACATATCCCTGAATAATTCCCAGCTTTTCAGCGTAGACACACCTATAAGCTCTGTCATTTTGTTATGAGGTATATGCGCACCATATCTTGCCAGGACTATATTATCAGCTTTGGTGTGGAGTGACTCCAGGTCTGCTAT
>CAZBFZ010000066.1:0-4905 GCA_964491245.1 uncultured Methanosarcinales archaeon | reverse complement strand
CACTAAGCCAAGATGAAGCAGTTATATGGTCTGATGACGCGCATTTTGACAAGCAGGATAAAATAATCAATCTCAAAACAAAAGACGTGATTAATTTGTTACACAGTTAGAAATAATCTATTAGCCTTTATAGTCCTGCTGCTGTCCAGCTGAGGTTCTGTACTCCTGCTTTTCCCCGCCTACCCCTGAAGCCCTGTAGCCTCCGGGCTGGTCTGCGCCTCCTGCACCGCCACGGCCGTATTGCTCTATCTTGACACCGCCGGCAGGATTGGACGGGTCGTTTGCCTTCGTGCTCTGCCCAGTTACCGTCCACTCTGCCCCGCAGTTGCAGCCCATCATTACTGTTTCCTGGTTGTGGGAAATGCCTCCGGTAACGCTCTGCTGGGAACCGTAGAGCTGCATTGGCTGGTTCTGCGATGATTTTTTCTCGTATTCTATTTTGGCTGCGGCAAGGTTATTTTCGCCTTGCTTTGGCTGCTGCCATTCGGTATCACTGCTGCCCAGCTTACCCTCAATGCTGCTTTGGATTGACTGCTGTATGAACTCTTTGCTGCCGATTTCGTGAAGCTCAACAGCGCTGCCGTCATCGTGGCTGTGCATTGCCATTATGCGCTGCTCTGCAACAGCAATCATGTGCTTCGGGTGTTCTTCCGTTACTGTGTCTGTTAAATCTTTGCTGCTGGGAAAATCGTCGCTTCTAAACTTCACTTGTGTTCACCACTGGTCGTTGCAGTCCCTCATGTAGCCGCAGTTGGTGCACAGAACCTTGCAGTAAGTTTCAATTACCACAGTTCCGCACCTTTCGCAGCGCTCTGGCTCGTGTAAAGCGGCAGCTGCCTTGCCTGCATTTTTAGCCTCGCTTAAGCTTCTTTTGTTAGCGACCCTAGCTTGCGCCATACTCAGGAAGCGAAGCCTTTGCTGCTTATTAACTTTTTTGCCACTGCTACCGCTGCGCACTTGTTTAAATTTTATATAAAAACATATTCTGCTTTACCGTTAAGTTTATTAAGAATGGATCCTAAAGCGGTTTGGGTTAATGTTGTTGAAGTGTGGGGGAAACCATTATGCAAACCGGTTATAGGGTCTGTGATGTCATGACCAGAAAGCCAATTGCCGTATCTCTTGGAACAAGCGTCAGGGAATGCGCCGCGTTGATGAAGGAAAAAAATGTAAGCTCGTTGGTCGTTAAGGAAGGCGACATGCTCCGCGGCCACATAACGGATGATGTTCTGATCAGGAACGTGCTTGCCGAGGGGCTTGACGTTGATAGGACAACAGCTGCTGACGTGATGCTCGTGAAGGTCGCGACCATTGAGCCGAAAAAGGACGTTTACGATGCGCTTATGACAATGCGCGATTACGAGACAAGGCAGCTTCCTGTGGTTGACAGGGAGAATGGCGGCAAGCTTGTCGGCCTTCTGACTTTGAAAGACGTTCTGAAGATTCAGCCGCAGCTGTTTGACCTCCTGGTTGACAAGATAGTGCTGAGGGAGGAGGAGCAGAAGCTCACAGGAAGCCGATACCCCCTTGAGGGAACGTGCGACAACTGCGGCCAGTTCTTCCCGAAGCTTTACGAGGTCGATGGCGACTTCCTCTGCACAAAGTGCTCCACCAGCAGGAAGAAGTATGTTTCAACGCTTGGGTTCTAGCAATCCGAAACGTTTATAAACGATTTTCTCCAGAAGTTGCTGTATGGCTGAAGGTAAAAGAGGTTTTCTTCAGGGCATTCTGCAAAGCATCCCGGTAATTGGCGCAAAGAAGCCTGAGGAGGGGCTGCCTGCGAAAGGACCTTTGCCAGTGCACACTCCCAAGGTCAGCCCTTACAGCACAGGGATGGGCTGGTATCCCCACAGGATTAAGTACAGAGGCATGTTTGATCTTGACAAGCTTTACAAGGTCATGGCCTTGTGGTTCAAGGAGCGGAGGTTTGAGCTGCACGAGAGGCTGTACAAAAGCAAGCCTCCAGAGCTTGAGGTGCGGCTGGAGGCAGAGCGCAAAAGGACCAACTTCGCAAGGGAGCTTATCTTCGTGCACATGCACATGTGGGGCGACTACAACATCGAAGTCATAGTGAACGGCAAGAAAAAGAAGATGGCCAAGGTGAGGATGGTCATAACGATTAGAGGCGATATTGAAGCTCCATACGCTGACATTTTTGGCGAGCCGCGCTGGACCGCAACCAACCTGGAAAGGAGGCTACTCAATATTTTTAAGGGCTGGATTATGAGGAGAGAGATGGAAGGGCTTTACTGGGACAGGCTTTATTATGAGATGTACGACCTTTACGGCAGGATCAAGGAAACTTTGCAGTTCGGGGCCAGGTAACGGAGAAAAATTGGATTGGGTGAATGAAGTTGTCTGAACGAAGGCTTGTAATTGACCACATGACGCTCGCGTACGAAGGCCTGTTTGACCTTCACGAGCTTTATGTGCTGATAAACCAGTGGCTTAAGGACAAGGGCTTTGACCTGAGGGAGCAGCGCAACCAAGAGCAGGTGAGGCCAAACGGCAGGTTCATAGAGGTCGAGATGCTGCCGTGGAAGAAGATAACAGACTATGCGAGGCATGTGATTCGGCTCAACATAAGGATTCTTAACATGAAGGACGCTGTAGTCGAGGAGGATAACAAGAGGGTGAAGCTCAACAAGGGCATGATTAAGATGGTTATGGACGGCTACCTCGACACCGATTATGAGGACAGGTGGGAGTCCAAGCCGTTTTACTTCTTCATCCGGACATTGTTTGACAAGTTCGTTTACAGGACTTACAGCACGCAGTACGAGGAGCTGCTTGTCGAGAACTGCATCCAGCTCCACTCAACAATAAAGGCGTTCCTCAACCTGTACCAGTACGAGTACGGCATGATGAGAAGGCCGGAGCAGCTCAAGATGTGATTTTAACCCCTTTAATCGCTCTTAACACTTTTACCCCTTCTTATCCCTTTTCTTCAAAACCAGCACAGCCCCAACAGCCAGCAGCATCACCGCAGCATAAGCCGCCAGGAGCCGTGCAAGCATGAGCCTGCCATCCCTTGAAAGCTTGCTGGCTCGCCCATCCTCAGGCTTCGCGGTTTTCTCCTGTTCAACTTTTGGGAAGGTTACGACGGTAATTTCTTCTTTTTGCTGCTTTTTTAGCTGGCTTGTGTCTTTTACACAGGCAGGGAGCTGCAGTGGCAGGCTTTTTTCATCATTGAGCTTCAGCTTGGAATCATGAACTGAAAGCAAAACCTGTTGTGTTCCTTGCCCTGCCAGCAGCGCAATTGTTCCTGAACGCTCAGAATCAGTATCCAGCTGGAAGACCATGCCGGAGGAATTCGCCCCGCTTATGTTTACGCGGACTTCCTTTTCAGAGCTTCGGCCATAATTCGCAATGGTAAAGCCGATGCTTGCAAAGCCATTGCAGTCAGCCTGCACATTTGCTTCTGTAATGCGGAGATCATGCTGTTCCCTGTCAACCTCAATCCTGAAGTTCCTTCGTGCCCTGTGAACCTGCCCAAAAGAATCAGTTCCCGCGATTATAATATGGCCGGCGTATGTTCCGTCCTCAGCATCATCCGGGACTTCCTCATCAAATGTTGCCTCATCATCTTCTCTTTCGCCAAGTGTTCCGATTGATTCTGTTTCTTCAATGTTAAGCCCCTCAATCACGAGTTCTACCTCAACATCCTCGAGGTCCTCACCACCACCGTTTTGAACCAGGACGCTGAAGCCCAATTTTGACAGGGGCTTCAGGTTGCTTATTCTTTCGCCCTCAAAAAGCGTCTCTTTTTTCGTGTCAGCAGAAATTGTGACTTTCTCAATTTCCAAGACCTGACTGCACACATCACTGAATGAGGCGGAAGCCGGCTTTTCGCTGCCGTCTCCAAACTTCAGCGCAATAACATTCCCTTCCTTTGTGCAGTAGTGACCACCGAATGAAGAGAAGTCACCGTCCCAGCAGCTTCCCTTTGATACCAGGCCGACTGGCGAAAAATCCCAGCCGCTGCCTTTCGCCAGGTGAATAGCCCAGAAATTTCCTTTGAATTCGCAAAAGTCTCCATTTACTTCAGTGCCGGCGCCGTTGACTTTGCAAAGCATCCTGCCAAACTCACTTTCTCCCGACCATTCTGTGCCGAATTTTGACTTTTGCATCATGTCATACCCAGACACGGATCTGTCGGTCCTGAGGCAGAAGGAGTCCGTTGTCCCGTTCTGATATTCAACAATTATTCCAGTGTCGGCAGCAGCCAAAACCGGCAGTAACAGTAACATAACGAGTAGCGTTGCAGCCGCTGGCGCTTTCATTTTTCATCATTTCTTGACCTGAATTTCGACACAAGCTCCATCAGCTGGGCCTTGTCCTGGAACCCGCCTGAGCGTTCAACGAATTTCTTAGCGGCAGGCAGCCCAAGGGAGAATGCGCAATTGCTCAGTATATGCATCAGGGTGAAAGGCACGGAGAACAGGAAGGCAGCCACAAGACTGTACCCGCCAAACAACATGGATGAGAAATTTATGAAAATCTCGTATGCAAGCGTGGCAGCAAGGGTTACCGCAACAGTCTCAATCACGGTTGCCTTTTTCCTCAAAAAGCCTCCAAGGAATCCTGCCATGCCAAACCCAATCATCTGAAAGGGAGTCCAAGGGCCCTGGCCGCCAAGCACCATGAAGTTGGACAGGAAAAGGGCTGAAGACCCAACTGAAAAGCCGCTCCTGGCTCCAAAAAGCCAGCCTGTAAGGATTGCAAAGAACGTTATGGGCTCAACGCTCGGCAGGGAACCAGGCACTGACTTAATCAAAGCGCGGAGGAAAGTTGCCGCAAAAACGAAGCCAATCATCAGTGCAAATTGCTTGAGCCTGAGAATCTCCAGCTGCTTCTGCATAGCAAAGAGAGCTAGTTTGACGAGCGACGTCTGCTCCTGCCTTT
>CAZBFZ010000065.1:0-5146 GCA_964491245.1 uncultured Methanosarcinales archaeon | reverse complement strand
CTGCCCGGGAGCCCGAGCATGTAGTGCGCATTAATCTTTAATCCGAGGTCTTTCAGCTGCTGCAACGATTCCTTGGTATCGTTTATTGTGTGGCCGCGATTCGTCAATTTCAGCTGCTGCTCATAAACTGATTCTATTCCCAGCTCAACCCTTGTGCATCCCAGCTTGAGCATGTGGTTGCCGTGCTCAGCCTTTCCCCAGTCTGGCTTTGTTTCAATAGTCAGCCCTATGCACCTTACTTTTGCTGTTTCGTTCTTTTTTTGCTGCTGCAGAAGGAATTCTTCGCTGCCGCAGCTGCCGCGGCCGTTTATTTCTTTCAGCTGAAGCATCTTCCCTGTCACTCTTTTCACGCGTTCCTCGTCTTTGAGTTGGCCGGGCATTTCAAAAAACTCCTTATAACGCCTCAAATCAACATCATCGCTGCTGCCAATGAAAAACTGCCCCGAAAAATCGTTCATTGCCTTGAACACGTAGCCAACGAACTCCTCCTTGTAGTCAGTCGGCATCCACGGGAACGTTCCCCCCTGGATTATGAGCTCGACCTTGTCGAATGCCTGGCCGGTAACAGCGTATTGCTCAAGCCGGCTGAAAACCTGGAGGTAAGGGTCGAAATTGGCGCGGATTGCCCGCATTGTAGCTGGCTCCCTTCCGGTATAGCTCTGAGGCACGTCGCCAAAAACAGAATTCGGGCCGCCCGGGCAGAATGTGCATCTCCCATGGGGGCAGCCGTACGGCTTAGTCATTAATGAGATGCTGGCTATTCCGGAAATGGTCCTGACAGGCTTTATTCGCAGCTGCTGCTTCAGCTTTCCCGCATCCGCTTCCGGTATGTTGAGAAACACTTCTATGTCATTCGGTATCTTCCTGAGCCCGTGCTTCGCAGCAAGCCTTATCTTCAGCCTGGTGGCAGAATCCTTGTCCAGGTTCCTCTGCTTCAGCTCGCTCGCAAGCTCAGCATAAAATTCTCCAGCCATGGCAGGGCGGAAGCTGCAACGGTTTAAATAGGTTATTCAAAGTTCTCTTTAGTTCAGAAGGCCAGCCAGTTTTGGCGCCACAGCCATGAAAAGCACGGCATTTACTGCGAGGCTGCTGCCCACGTAAACGGCAGCGTAAGCCGGCTCTTCCCCAAGCAGGAGGTTAATGGGGCTCGTCACAAGATAGTATACCGCTACAAGCGAAATGCCAAGAGCCTTAATCGGCGCCCCTGAAAAGGCGTCTGCCAGTATCGCGATTAAAATTATGCCGGCAAAAGAGATGGCAATCCTTAGGTCAAGCCGCATGGAGAAAAGCTTTGCGAAGAAGGTTGAGGCAAGCCCCACGAAAATCCCCACAGGCGCCCCGTAAGCGGCAGCAGTCAGTATGGTGCCAACCTTGACAAGGTCAAAGTGCAACGGCGTCCGGACGTAGGCGTTGTAGACCTCTGCCACGCTCGCCGCAAAGATGAAAACCAGTGCCCAAAACGCCACTTTCGAAGCGGTGAACAGCACAAGCAGGAACGCGACTGCCAAGGTGGCAATCCTTATTCTCTTATCAACGCTGTTAAACAGCTCCAGCACATCCTTCACGAGTTTCATGCGCGGCAGCCCCTAAAGGTGCTTCAGAATTTCCCTCAAATCTTTTTTGTCTATGCTTATGTCGCAGTGCTCCTTCAGCTCCTTCCTCGCGTTAAACGCAATTGCCAAGCCGCACTCCTTCGCTATTGGAATGTCGTTAACCCCGTCGCATACCACGGCAGCTTCTTCAGGCCTTATTTTCAGCCCGGCAATGATGGCTTCAAAGAACTTCACCTTGCCTTCGTAATCGCACGGGAAGAATACCCAGTCAACAAGCCTGCCTTTCTTGTCAAATATGAGGTCGCACGCCGCAACTATGTAGTCAATCCCCAGCTCAAGCTTTGCCCTTTTCGCCAGATGATGAAAGCTGCCAGTAATGACTGCCGTAACGTAGCCTTTTCTTTTTATCCCGGCTAAAGCCTTCCTTGCCCCGGGCATAAGCGGTATAGAGTCAAGCGCTTTTTCAAACTTTTCCCTTGTCAAGCCGTGTTTCCTGTAAAGCTTAACCGTCTCGTCCATCCACTCGATAAAGTGCTTCAGCTCGCCGCTAATCCAGCGCTGCTTAAGAATTTCCTCCTCTTCCACTGTGCCTGCCGCCTCCGCAACCGCCTTCCATGAGCTTGCGCCAACCTTCCTGCGGTGCTCAAAGTAGCCAACGTCAAACAGCACACCATCCATGTCGAAGAAGACGATTTTGATATTGCCCTTCATAGTACCGCGGCATATTGCATCGAAATAAAAACTTTTTCAGTAGCCCTTCATCTGGCTTCCCAGGTATTTGAAGACGCTCAAAACGGCTTTGACGCCCTCTCCGGCAGCGACAATTATCTGCTTTTCGGGAACGTCAGTCACGTCGCCGGCAGCAAAAATCCCAGGCACAGAAGTCAGGTTGGTGGTGAAGTTCTCCTCGTGGATGGCTATCTCGTTCCACTTGTTTTTTTCAGTCAGCTTATCAAAGTCAACGCTTGGGATGTAGCCGATTTCGATAAGCACACCCTGCACCGATACTGTTTTTTCGCTGCCTCTACTTTGTTTGAACTTAACGCCTGTTAAGGTTTTTTCGCCAACAATTTCAGTTGTCAATGAGCTGTTGAACACAGTGATTTTCCTGCTCTTCCTTATGCTGTCCATCATTATGGCATCGCCACTCAGTTCGGTGTTGATATTGACAATGTAGACTTTGTTTGAATACTTCGCTGCCAGCAGGGCAGCGTCCATGGCAGAGTTCCCTCCCCCAATGACTGCAACGTCCTTGCCTGCAAAGAGCGGAGCGTCGCATGTGGCGCAGTATGTGACGCCTTTTCCGTAAAGCTTATCCTCGCCAGGCACGTTAAGCTTCCTTGGCTTCTTTCCTGAGGCGATGAGAACTGTTTTCGTTTCGTACTTGGCTGCAGCTGTTTTCACAATAAAGTTTCTGCCGCTTTTCCGGATGCCAGTAACTTTTTCACCTTCTTTTAGCCCAATGCCGTACTTGCTTATGTGCTTTTCAAAAAAGCCGGAAAGCTCAGGGCCGTTAGTTGCCGGGAAGCCGAGGTAGTTCTCTATGTCAGCGCTTATGGCTGTCTGGCCGCCAATGTTTTCCGTAATTATGACAAAGCTTACTTTTTGCCTCGCCGCATAGACTGCTGCAGCTAATGCAGCTGGCCCTCCGCCTATTATTACAAGATCGTACACAACCACCACTCTTTTTTACTTTTTCCGCCTTTTTTTTCTAGGCTGCAGCTTTTTTCCTGTTTTTTTACTGCCAACAAAAACGCCATGAAGCCTGCAGACGCAGTTGCCCTCGGCGCTGTAGCACTTGCCGCACTCGCCTTCCAGCATGAAGCCGCAGCTGGGGCAGCGCGTCTTGTGATGAGAACGATAACCGCACCTTCCGCACACGTAAAGCTTAGCCATCTATTTCACTTCCCATTTGCAATAGCATTTATTCTTTATAATCATTCCGTAAATTCCTTTCGAACCTTGCCAAAGCCCTAATCTGCGAGGCAGCGGGGTGGATGCCCGGCCTTTTCTTCCTCACGGCAGCCATGGCGTCCTTTGCGCTTTTGCCTTTCAGAATAAAGTATGCTGCAACCAATGTCGGTGAGCGGCCGTGGCCTGCCTTGCAGTGCACGTACACCTTTGCTTTCTGGCTCACCATCGTGTCGATGAACCTCGCCCCTGCCAGCAGCTGCTGCTGCGAAGGCGCATAATGGTCCTTCGTAGGCAGCCACAGGAAAAACTTAACGCCGAAAGGCGTGTCAAGGTGCTTTTCGCGCATGCTTATGTCTGCAGTGACGCCCTTCGCCAAAAGCTCCTCTTTGAAGTGGGGCGTGCAGCACATGTCAGTGCCAAGAAAAATCTGGGAAGTTATCCGATTGTATTCAAAGCGCGGCTTTCCGTGATATGGCATTTCTGCGCAAACTCTACAGCCGTGAATATAAAAGCTTAGTGTTTAAGGTTGACGGCATGCTTCGTTATCTCAAGGCTGCAGCTGTGGTGCTCACGACACCAGTCCTGGCACTTCCCAGCCAATTCGCGGGTTTCGTAGGCAAAGCCGCACTCCTCGCAGGCGTAGTAGGTGCTTTTCCCATTCTTTGTTTCCTTTACCACTTTTATCCCCAATTCCTTTTCACGTTTCGCTTTCAAACTTTAAATAATCTTCTTTGCTGCAAATGTGGTTGCCCTCGTCAGCCATGCAGCCCCAGCACATCTTTTCTGATAGTGCTATGTTGTTCTGGGCTGGCTCCATGAGCATCCAAACATCGCCATTTGCCTTGCACACACTCCTGAAGTCAGCCAGCGCGGCAGTGAGCCTGTTGTAGCCGTCCTCACCGCTGCCAATGCAGAAGTGGTTGCCGGAGTCAACAGTGCAGCCAAGGCACGGCTTATCCGCCAGCACAATCCCCCTTTCCTGCGGCTGCTTAGTTATCCACGAAAAGCCGTTAAGCCTGCAGCTTGCCTCGAAATCAACGACGGCTTTAGCAGTTTCGCCAGAGCCCTTTTCAATTTCGCCGCCTTCCCTGCTGCAGCCACCAATAATGGCAACAGCGGCTATGGCTGATAATAGCAGCAACAACTTTCGCGAATCTGCCCCGCCCATAATTTACAAAACTTGTAAAGCTTTGTTTAAATAGTTTTTGCTGAAGCAAAGAATGGACGTATATTGGCCGCCACAGAAATGCTTATAAACAGCAGAGTGTGCGGTTTTGCGCAATCAAGTGGTAATATCTGAGGGGTGGTAGTGATGGATAAGATGAAGCTGTTGGAAGAGCTGAAGCAGCGCATAATGACGCACAGCCATGTTCAGGATGAGGCGTTGGCTGCTGAAATAGCGAGGAAATGGGTAACCGCATAAAAGGCGGTTTTTTGTTTTTTTTTGTTCTAATTCCCGCCAGTTGTACGTATAATTTCTGTGACTGCGGCAGTTGAGCTATTTCTTTCCAACAGAAAAATAATAGAAAAGTTTAAATACAAAGCAAAATAGGGAATGACTGCAAAAAGAGGAGGTTGTCCATAAATGGCTTTGCTTAATAGGATGATTAATAGTTCTCGAAGTGGCCAGGCGGCTATGGAGTTTCTGATGACGTATGGGTGGGCCATACTTGTCGTGC
>CAZBFZ010000064.1:0-5186 GCA_964491245.1 uncultured Methanosarcinales archaeon | reverse complement strand
GAGCCAGGTTATAATGGGGCTTCTCCTTCCCGAAATGCTCGGTGGACCACGCCATTGTCTTTACTCCTTCTTCTTAGGGGCTGACTTCCTTATTTCCTCCACGTACTTCTCAATCTCAGCCCTCTTGAGCTTTGTAAACCGCTTGCCGGCATTCGTAATGTAAGCGCCGGCAATCCTGTCGTAGTTGAAATCCTTTTCAATAACCTTGTAAAGGGCTCGAAGCCCAAGCTTGATTGCTTCATCCATGCTAAGGTCTTCCCTGTAATCCTTCTTCAGGACTTCCTCAATCTCGGGCTCGCCCTCGCCGATAACTGTTGCGCGGTACTGGAAATAAATGCCAGTAGGGTCGGTCTCAAACAATTTTGCCCCTGTGTCGTCAATTCCAGCTATGAGGAGCGATACGCCAAAAGGCCTCAAGCCGCCAGACTGGGTGCAGAACTGCTTAAGGTTTGAAATGTCCTTGACAACAGACAAAACATCAATGGCAGAATCGTAAGTAACGCGGTGCTGCTGCGCCCTGAGCTGGGCTCTCTCAATCAGGACTCTGGCATCTGAAAGTATGCCTGAAGCGGTTGCCGCAATGTGGTCATCAACCTGCCAAATCTTCTCAACAGCCTCAGCCACAACAAGGCTGTCAACAATGCGCTTGTCAGTGATAAAGACAATGCCGTCCCTGCAAACCAGGCCGATAGCGGTAGAGCCCTGCCTTACAGTCTTCTTTGCATACTCAACCTGCAAAAGCGGTCATAACCCATAATCTGATGAGGCATTGGCTGCTGCATTCAAATCACCCCCTCTATCACTAACTGTGAATTATTGCCGCTGCCAGAATCGCTGCTGCAGCTACCACAACTTACACAATTCAAGTTTGTTTCCATCTTGTGAATCATTTTTCCGCTGGCTGCAAGCCAGTAAACGAAGAATCTAGCTCAGGTTCTTCTCCTCTCACAACCACAAGGGACAGCACGGCACTATTTAAAGGTTTCGAAATGTGGTTTCTCCCATGACAAACTTTAAAAATACGGAATGATAGGGAAAAGGCAATGCCATTGAGCGGGATGCTGACGTGCGGGAACTGCGGCACAAGGTCGCAGATGAACACGATGAGGTACAACCTGAGCGGAAGCAAGCTCATCTGCACGGCATGCGTTGACAAGGAAAGGAGCGGCATAAAGCCAGGCACAACCCAGTCGCGCTCGATAAGGCTGCAGCGGGAACAGATGCAGCAGAAGGCAACCGCAAGAACGCCAGTTACAGGAGAGGGCGGCACGCAACCGGAAGCTGCAGCAGCCGGAATGGCGAAGTACTACTGCCGAAGCTGCCACTTCAAGTTCTCGAGAAAAAGGGAAACGGACGTAGGGGCATGCCCGTACTGCGGCAGGGAAACGGTCTCAACAGCGTACGAGGGCAAGGCGCAGGACCTCATTGAAGAGTCAGCCGAGATGGAAGGGGACCTTTTCAGGATTTAGCGCTTTTCCGCAACGGCCGCGCTGTTATTCTTTTCATAATGTTTTTTCAAATCTTTATTCCTAAAACAAAACAAATATAAACAGCGCATGACCTTTTTGCGAAAAAGGTCAATCAAAAACGATGAGGCAAACAGCCAACTTGAACCCTGAGCTGCAGGAGATAAGGCAGCTGAGGAAGAAGCACAATTTGACACAGACGCAGCTGGCGAAGCTGGCAGGCGTAAGCCAAAGCCTCATTGCGAAGATAGAGTCTGGGAGGATTGACCCGACTTTCAGCCACGCCAAGAGGATACTAGAGGTGCTTCACGGGATTGAAAAGGAGAAGGAGCTGAAGGCAGAGCAGCTCATGACCTCAAGGATAATAGCAGTAGGCAAAAACGAGCCCGTGTCCGAAACGATAAGGAAGATGAAGGCAAACGGCATATCGCAGCTGCCCGTAACAGAAGGCGAGAAGGTGATAGGGCTCGTATCCGAAAGCAACATCATAGAAAAGATAGCCGAGGGGAAAAACCCGAACAAGCTCCCTGTAAAGGACGTGATGGAAGAAGCTCCCCCTGTGGTTGCAAAGACAACGCCCCTCACAGCCGTAACCGAGCTGCTGAGGCACACGCCCCTCATTATAGTTGCCGAAAACGGAAAGCCGAAGGGCGTCATCACGAAATCTGACATATTGAAGAAGATAATGTGAAGAACGCCTTTATGCGCCGGGCCAGGGACTTTCGGCTTGACGCCTCAGCCCTTGACGACTGTCGCCAAGTATTCGAACCCTGAAGGCTGCGAAGCCCACCTGTTTCTTAGACAGGCGCGTTTACCGTTCCGCCAGCCCGGCATTGCATAAAAGCGGCAGCATAGCTGCAAAAGAAATTCAGCTCTTAGGATTAATATGGGTTGCTATAGAAAATCAGTAATTATTCCATAGAATCCGAATTTCTTACGATATGCTACAGAAGATTTTTACAAAAACGGCAAAATCCCGAAAATCTTTCAGAAAATCCGGACAAAGGTTTAAATATAAGTTCAATCTAATGGGTTTCTAGGCTGCGAAGTTAACTTTCGGGTTCGTTTACCATTCCGGAGCCCGATTTCTTTATTTTTGGCCCCTAAAGCCGTTGAGCAATATTCCTAACCTTGCCAAAATGGTATGTCCGGTCGCCAGCCACAAAGACGTCAAAGCCGCCGAGATTTTGCTGCATGAAAGGGCTGATGAACTTCTCCTTGAGGATGTCGGTGCCTATCGTGACTTGGTTGAATGAGGGCATCACAATCATCTTCTTGCCCTTCCACTTTCCAAGCAGGAAGCACTTGTAAAGCTCGCTCCTCGCGCCTTCCCTCAATGAAATGGCAGGGTGCTCGTTCCCGACAATGACGATTTTTGATTTTTCAAACTCGCTGCTTGCCGGAACAACATGGCCGTGGCAGATGAACTTGTCATTGATGGCAATGTTTTCGACAACAACGATGCTTCTTTTTCTCGCAATCGGCGCCAGTTTTATGTCGTGGTTGCCTTTCACGAGAATCACCTGCCCAGCATGCTGCAGCAGCAAGTCAAGGAGCTTCAGGATGTCCCTCCACTCCTGCTCTGAAATCGAGCCAAAGTCGTGCTTCAGGTCGCCGTTTACAACGATTGCTTCCAATTCCCGAGTCGCATTTTGGCGACTGAGCCCAGTCGAGACCTGCTCGACTTGGGTTTCGTTTTTTCCATTTTTCAGCAGCTGCTGTTGCTGCTGCAGTAAAGAAAAAATCTTCTCTAGCCTTTCAATCGTGTCCTTAAACTGGAACCTCGGCATTAACACGCCATGCTTAGCCATTGCCTCCTCATAGCCGAGGTGCACATCGCCAATAACCAGAATATTCTCTTTTTTGAGGTAGAGTGCCAAGTCAACGATTACTATGCTGGGAAGAATCTCAACAAACTTCATGCTGCTAAAGAACCAAAGAAGCATATAAAATAGTTGCTAAATTTATTTATATTCCACACCTGTCATAAAAGAAAATGAAAAGTACTGAACTAACTTTATGTCCGGAGTTTATTGAAAAGATTAAGAAAGCGGAAGAAGGAAAATTTATCAAAATAAAAAATTTTGCCGAACACCATAATTGAATAGCCATGTAGCTTCTGGGATTCGAGTATCACGACAAGGTCGTATAATTAGGAATTACAGTTCAAACCTTGTATCACTTACTCTTTGAATCTCCAAGTTAACCCTCCCTACAATGTCTAATGCGGGAAAATTTTTGGCAAGTTTTTGCAAGTCTTGAACTCCATACTTAGGAATTGACCAACTATCCAGAAACACGATTCCATATTCGCAGTGGGTTGTCCATAACCAGTGAGCGAGGTTGCTAATAACTTTCTCTTTTAAAAAACTTCCGTTAGGAACGTTCCAACTAGCTGAGGAAATAGACAGACCATCTGCCCTGGTAGAAGCAAACACGACATAATCTCGGATAACCGGCACTGCCAAGTTGTTCGGATACTCTGTAAATCTTCCGCTCAAGCACGCATCAATAAATACTGCCTTCTGGCCTTTCACTCTTCCTAATTCACCGAATAGTTCTGATGGCTCAATTCCCGATGAGTAAGGCCCAACTATTGTAGGTGGCACTCCGTTATTATCAAAGCCATGACCCATGTAATAGAAGATAGTTCTGGAGTCATCGTCGCTCCCACCAACTAACTCATCAATAGACGCCATGACGCGTTCTTTTGTGCAAGCCTCTGGGCCAATTTGAGATAAGCCGTAGCTGCGTTCAACAAACACAGCAGATACCAAATAAGCTATATCACCCAAAGAAACGTCTTGCTGCACAACAAGTGCCTGCCGACGTCCAGGGAAAAAAGGATCTCGCAATTTAGGCTGCTGCAACTGCTGTATCATCTTATCCACGGGAGAAACAACCTTATTTAAATCTTTCTATTTTTATCCACTTAACAGTAACGAAAAATATGTTTTTACCAAAGCTCTCCGGCAGCTCCATCATGACCCCTTTGCGAAACCACGTCGTGCAAGCACGACGGGTCCCATCGCCATATGCGATGTGGAGCGGTCAATCGGAAAACGAAAACTAACCAAAACTCTCAGGGAGTTCCATCTCGCCGAGGGAGCAGCGCTGGCAGATTGTGCCTTCCAAACTAAGGCCTTTGAGCTTCATCACGGTGAAAGGCCTGCCGCAGTTGGCGCAAGTAATGGTAACCTGCTCAAGCGTTGGAACCTCATCAGCAGCCTTCCTGACTCCCACCGCTGCTGAAACCGGCTTCTGCCTCCTTGGAAGCTGACGCCTGCGCGGCTTTGCCTTTCTAGAAGTCCTAGATGCCCTTTTAGAAGCGGAAGTTTTCCTCACTGAAGGCCTTGAAGCCCTGCGCACCTTACGAGCCGGGCTGTGCGGCTTATGCGGCTTGTGTTTGCCAGACCGTGCAGAACGCCCTTTTTTAGCCTTGCCGTGCTTCTTCATAACGCAAACGCTCTTTTCCCGCTGCTGAATTTAAATAGTTTGTGGTAAAAGCATTTAAAGAATAGCCCAAACAAAAAGAAATATGAAAAGGCTCAAAATTGAGAAAGCAATAGAAGCATACAGGGAAGGAACAAAAACCATAAGGGAATGCGCAGAGCTTTGCAGAGTGGACTACAGGGAGTTTCTCAACGAGCTGGCTAAAAGGAACCTTATAGGCTGAAACGCAAAGCTTCAGCAGATAATGCTCAGAGATACAAGCGAGCA
>CAZBFZ010000063.1:0-5273 GCA_964491245.1 uncultured Methanosarcinales archaeon | reverse complement strand
AGCTGCTGCAGCGAAAAGTTGCAGGAGTCGCTTATGAGACTGTAGAACTTGAAGATGGAAGCCTACCTTTGTTGACTCCAATGAGCGAGGTAGCAGGGAGAATGGCAGTGCAGATAGGCATGCACTATCTAGAGCGAACATACGGCGGCAGCGGTAAGCTGCTCGCAGGCGTTCCAGGAGTAATGCCTGCAACAGTAACAATAATCGGCTCAGGCATCGTTGGCGTTAACGCTGCCAAGATGGCACACGGGCTCGGAGCAAGGACAATCATCATTGGAAGAAATCTCAACGATCTGAGAAGGATAGACGACATGTTTCGTGGTCAGGTGATAACGCTCGCTTCCAACCCGCACAACGTAGAGCAAGCTGTTGCGCAGAGCGACCTCGTAATTGGAAGTGTCGCAATCACAGGCGCTGCCGCGCCAAAGCTGGCAACTCGCGAAATGATTAAAAAAATGAAGCCCGGCTCGGTTGTTGTTGACGTAAGCATAGACCAAGGAGGGTCGTTTGAAACGTCAAGGCCAACCTCACACAAAGATCCTGTCTACGTTGAGGAGGGCGTCATTCACTACTGCGTGACCAATATGCCTGGGGCGGTGCCGAACACGTCAACTCACGCACTGACGAATGCGACGCTGCCTTACGCGCTCAAGATAGCGAACATGGGATTAGTTGCAGCCGCAAAAAAAGACGCTGCACTTGCCAAAGGAATAAATACGTACAAAGGAAAGCTGACTAACGAGGCAGTCGCTGAAGCTCTGAAGATGAGGTATGAGCCATTGCCGCTCTGATTAAAAAAATCAAAAAGCTCGGCCGTTGGTCAGCACATACCTTTCCATTCTCGTGAAAACATCCAGGATGCCTGTGCCGCTCCTGAACGAGAAGGGTGAAGTGTAGTCTGTCCTGTAAACGTCAGAAACAGTGCCGCTCCTTGCCACAGTAACGCCCAGGACAACATCGCTCCTGAATTTCCCGTCGTCAGGTATGTATGTTACCTTTACGCCCCTGCAAAGTTCGATTGTCATCTCAGTAAGGCAATCCTCAAGATCAGGTCTCACAAGGGAAACGCCTTCAGAAACAAAAGTTTCAACCTCGGGAAAGCCAAACACTGAGTAATGCGCATTTACAGCCACGAACAAAACGTTTGGAAACTCGTCGCAGAACTGCCTCATCGAAATAAGGTCTGCTGCAAAGGCAATTTCCAGCCTTTTCGCCTTCTCCATATGGGGGCGGTTCCTGAAGAAAAAATTCGCAACAGTAGGGTCGCCACAACCTCCGCCAATCGTGTAAGCAGCGTGTATCCTGTGGAGAGGCGAGGCATGCATTCTCTCCTCCAACGAGACCGCGGCTTCTAAAAGCTTGCTTTCCATTCTCAGCTTTGGCAGCCGCTGCAGCTTATTCATAAATTTTGCTGTTTTGGAAAAGCCAGCAACAACCCTGCAATAATTCTAAAACTTTCTTTTCGGCTGCTTCTGCAGCGGCTGCTGGAATTGCTGGAACTTACCAGCATAGCCTGGGTAGTAGCTTTGTTGCCATTGCTGCTGTTTCTGGCCGCCAAAGACGTCCTGGCCAAAGTCGCTGCCTGGTGTGTTGCCTGGACCAGCAGCTCCTGGGAAGCCCAGATCAGCCAAGCCGGCATCCTTGCCAAGGTCCTTCTCTTCCTCCTCAAGCTCGTAAGTCCTAGGGGTCGGGAGCAGCCTGTCCACCAGCTCAATCACGGCATAAAAGACAGGGAAAAAAGCCAGAATTATGAGCAGGTTCCTGAAAGTGAACTCGACAACGCCGTAAATGACAGGCGTAAACATAAGGAGAAGGTAGGTTGATTCGCGAGCCCTACCGATTACCTTCACTACCCTGTTGCCCCTTATGCCAAGGAGGATTACTGCTACGCTCACAATGATGATGGCGCCTGACACAGCCAATTCTGTCACTGAACCTGCGCCAAGAGAAGCATTTCCTGAGCTGATTTGCCTTATGATGTACCTTATCCAGTCAACCCCGACAAAGAGCATAACCGCACCATTGGTTATTGCGTTGCCAAAGCTTGTTCCCTTCTTTTCCTGGAAGAACTCGGAAAAAAGCCAGACACACCAGACCGGAACTATAATCCAAAGCATGTCAAGGTTCTTTAACGGCGCAGCGAAGAGCTTAAGCCAGTCAATGAACGCGCTTCCGATGACAGGCAATATTGCTGAAAAGTCAACCATAAAAGCACCTGCTTTTTTTTGTGAATTTCCTTTACAGTATATAAATATCTTTTGCAGCGCTGATGCAGTCAACTCTTGTGAGGAAAGCCGACTTTGGTCCTGCGGACTTGATTTCCCTCCCCTGCGCTTAAGCGTGGGGAGAGGAAATCAACCTAAGCACAGCTTAGGCAAAGTCGGCAACGAAACACAGAGAAGTTTACTTTACCTGCAGCGCTTGCCAACGTAAAATATATAAATTCACTATTGTGAACGAATTTCCCTTATGAAAATCCTGAGCAGCGTACCGGCAGAGCTAATGGGGATAGGCCTGTACAAGTCAATGACGCTAATCGGCATAGGAATCGGCGTCTGGTTGTTGCTGCGTGGAATCGGCGGCAAAACGCTTTGGCCGGTTATTCTTTTGCTTCTAGGCGTTTTCATAACCATAAAAGAACTCATGGACATGATGCACTATGCTTCGCCTATGAACCTTGTTGGAGTCGGAACGGGGGTAGTGGTTGTGATTCTTGCAATAGCCGGAACTGTCATGCCACCACTGCTTCTTGCTGTACTGGGGGCCTTTATGGCGGGCAAGGAAGTTATGGACTTGATGCATTCCGGATAGCGGCCACTGGACAAATGCCCGACGCCAATATGTGCCAACGCATCAGTTAAGGCTTCGCGAAAGAACAGAATTCGCTGCCGGTGATGATGCCCTTTGCTTTGCAGTGAGGGCAATCCTCCTGAGCGAACCAAGTATAAGCCGGTAAGACCTGATTACGCCTGTCTCCTCGTAAGGGAGATTGGCTTGCCTGCAAAACTCGATGACAAGCATCTTAACTTTTTTGAGGTTGTTCCGCGGCATTGTAGGAAAGAGATGGTGCTCAATCTGGTAGTTCAGGCAGCCGTAAACAAAATCAATCCAGGGGCTGCTCCTCACGTTCCTCGTGGTGAGGACCTGTTTCTCCACAAAATCAAGCTGCTCGCCATTCTTCACCACCCTCATACCCTTGTGGTTTGTGGCTGAGACAGAGCCAAAATACAGACCTTCCAACAACCTAAGAAGCGGCACAAATAGAAGCGCTTTCCACCACGCCATAAAGAAGAAAGGCAGCACCCAAAAAACCGCTAAGTGGGAAAGCAGCAGGACCAGTTCAGCCCACTTGTCAAGGGAGTTTCTCAGCTTTATGTTATGAATAGTGCTCCTGACCTGGAACACAAGCGCATACATGCTCAGAGCCGGAAAATAAAGCCAGTGCTGCCTTCTGGCAAGGAAAAGCCCAAGCCCCTTCTTCCTCGCCATCATGCCCTCTGACTGGACGAAAATCATGTCTGGGTCCTCGCCTTCGTGGTTGGGGCTGGCGTGGTGCTCATTATGTCTGGCAACCCAGTAATTGTAGCCAACCCCTCCGAAAAGCTCAAAGGAGATGTGCCCGAAAAAGTCATTCCAGCGATCGCTCTTGCACATTGCCTTATGGCCTGCGTCATGCCCCAGGAAGGCAAACTGCAAAACTCCGACGGTCAGCCCAAAAACAAGCAGCAGCTGAAGCCAGAAATTTGAAACAGTAAGGAAAAGGAAGCCAAAACCGCAAACCATTGCCAACGATGAAAGAATCTTGAAGGCGTAGTAGCCATACTGCCTGTCAAGAAGGCCAGCATCAG
This sequence comes from uncultured Methanosarcinales archaeon, assembly GCA_964491245.1. GTDB lineage: Archaea > Nanobdellota > Nanobdellia > Woesearchaeales > UBA10216 > UBA10216. Next base: position 1,425 of record CAZBFZ010000063.1, on the reverse strand, counting down.
TAACTTCTTTTCTAAGCTCAACGTAATCCATAATCCAACAATTTACTAACTTCAGAAGGCAGTTTAAATACTTTGCTGCGGCAGTTGGCATTCTGGCAAGATTGCTTAGTAGCAACTATTAAATAAGAGGCATTGAACTTGTCAGGCATGAGAAAACATGCGACTCTGGGAACTCAATTGTCGCTGCCGCAGCTGCTGCTAATCCTGTCGATTGCTGCGGCTGTGCTTGTGCTTCCTGGTTCTGACATCTACTCAAACATCCACTGGGGCTGGCTTTACAATTACATGATTGAGCATGGCGTCTTGCTCGAAAAGGACTTTTCCATGCTAAGCGGGAACCAGGCGCTGTACGGCGCAGGCGTATTCTCGCACATCCTGTCTGGGCTTGGCTGGTCCGCATTTGGGAAAGCTACTGTGAAGATTTTCGAAGTGCTCCTGTTCTCGGGCATAGTGCTCCTGTCGCTGAGCATCTTCAGGAACAGGAACGTGCTGTTCTTCTGGTACGCAATGATTTTCGTCAAGATACTGCTCCCTGACTCTTACCCTTACCTGCTTTCCGCCTTTCTTTTCTACCTCGGAGTTTACTTCATCAAGAGGTTCAGGGACAAGCCGTACGGCGACATAGCCATCTCAGTGGCAGGGCTGAACCACCCTTATGTCGCTGTCAGCAACCTTGCGACAGCATTTTTTGGCAGATTGCACTTATTCCTCATTAGCTTGGTGATAGTGGGAGTGCAATTCTTAGTGATCAAGTACGTCTTCCTGTCAGGCGTTGTCAACTTTGAGCTTGACAACATTCTCGATTTGGCGATACGCTCTGCCGTATTGCTATTCCCGTTTGCAGCAGAGTTTGCCCCGCGATTCCTGCTGAGGCTTATGAGCCTCAGAGCAGCTTATCTTGTTGTCGCAGCCGGAATACTCCTCATCTACCCTGTTTTCTTCGTGCCTTTCGAGATGGGATGGAAAGAAGGCATAAGCTGCTACTACACAAAAACATACTCTGACGTGCCCAGCCTCCAAGGAAACATCAGGATAGTCGACAACTGCAGGAGCTGGATATACGTGTTCCCCCTTAAAGGCATGGTCACTTCGCTTTCGCCCTATTTTGAGGGCCAGCACTACCAGACGAAATGGAGTGAGGAAGAATACCTTTCCTACCTAAGCGAAACCAAAACGAGCTACGTTATCTTCTGCAAAAAATGCAAAATCAGGACAAAAACGCTTGAGGAAACAGGAGAGCTTGGCATTCTCGGGGAAAACTTTCCAGTGTATGCCGAGCTGGAAGACTATACCATCTTTGACGCAAGGAACGCCAGCAACAACATTTAAAAGAACCCAAAGGACTTCCCTTGTTGCATGGCTAATGACAAGGAGATAAAGGCAGAGTTCAGGAAGAAAGCATCGCAGGAACCAGATAAGCACTAT
>CAZBFZ010000062.1:2276-5303 GCA_964491245.1 uncultured Methanosarcinales archaeon | reverse complement strand
GACTATGTTGAGGCAATGTGGCTCATTCTGCAACAGCCTGAGCCTGACGATTTTGTAATAGGCACTGGCGAGGCGCACTCTGTCAGGGAGCTTTGCGAGGCTGCATTTGGCCATGCCGGGCTTGACTGGAAAAAATATGTGAAGGTTGACAAGAAGCTCTTGAGGCCTGCGGAGGTTGACTACCTCATTGCTGACGCTTCCAAGGCTAAGCGCGTTCTTGGCTGGAAGCCGAAAGTAAACTTCAGGCAGCTCGTCGCCATGATGGTTGATGCTGACCTTGCGCGGTTGAAGGCGAATGGCGGCAGGAAGTAGTTAATAATATAAATAGCCGCAGTTGTTTCTTTTTCTCATGAAACCCAGGGCTTTTATCACCGGTGTTGGCGGCTTTGTCGGGCCTTACCTTGTGAGGCATCTTGTTGACAATGGCTTTGAGGTTTTTGGCTGCGACAGGAAAGGCAGCGCTGTTGCTGGCTGTGCTGTTGAGAAGTGCGACGTTACAGATGCGGCTGCTGTTGCTGCGGTAGTCAAAAAAGCAAGGCCTGATTTTGTCTTTCACCTTGCCGGGCAGAGCTCTGTTTCAAAAAGCTGGAAGGAGCCCGAGCTTACTTGGAAGGTTAACGTTGATGGCTTTAGGAACGTCCTTAACGCCGTTGCTGCTGCCAATATTAAGCCGAGAATCCTGCTGGTTTCATCTGCTGAAGTTTATGGCATCCCGAGAATATTCCCGACTCCCGAAACCCATGAAATTACCCCTGTGAGCCCGTATGGGAAGTCAAAGGTCGAGCAGGAAAGGCTGGCTGTTGAGTTTTTCTTCTCTGGGAAGGCTGATGCCGTCATTGCAAGGAGCTTTAACCATACCGGCCCTGGCCAGCCCTCTGAGTTTGTGTGCTCAAACTTCGCAAGGCAGGTTGCCGGCATTGAGAAGGGCAGGCAGCCGCCTGTGATAAAGGTTGGCAATCTCAGCATTAAGAGGGATTTCTCTGACGTGAGGGATGTTGTAAAGGCGTATCTTCTCCTGCTGGAGAAGGGCATGGCAGGCGAGGCTTATAACGTCTGCAGCGGCAGGTCAGTGGCAATTGGCGATGTCATTGCCAGGCTTGCCAAAATCAGCGGCGCAAAGTTTAAGGTTGAGCAGGAGCCCTCAAGGGTGTTGGACAACTCAGTTCCCGTGCTCCATGGCGGCCATTCGAAGCTGACTGCCGCAACCGGCTGGCAGCCTCAGATAAGCTTTGACCAGACCCTTGCGGATTTGCTTGATTACTGGAGGGCACGATGAAGCTGAATAACTCATCGAAAAACCTGCTGGCGCTTGCTGTTGCGGTTGTTGCCTGTTTCGTTATTGCCGAGCTCATTTTTGCATTTTTTGGCGTTTCTGCCCTTCAGCAGGACGTTTCCTCGTACAGGCAAGCCGATGGCGTTCTTCATCACGGCTTTGTTCCAAATGGCTCTGGTGCTTTCAAGTCCAGCGAATGGGATGTCAGCTACAGCATCAGCTCGCTTGGCTTCCGCGACAGGGAATACGGCATTTCCAAGCCCGAAAACACGTTCCGGATCCTTATGCTTGGCGATTCTTACACCGAGGGCTATGGCGTTGAGGCAGCAGAGAGCTTTTCGAAGCAGCTTGAAAAAATGCTCAATGACAAAAGCAGCAGCGGGAAAGCCAATGTCGGCAAAAGCCGACAAGCCTCAGCTATAAGCCGAGATTACGAAGTTATCAACACCGGCGTTGGCTCTTATTCGCCAATTATTGAGTACCTTTTGCTGAAGTATAAGGGTGTTGCCCTGCAGCCTGACATGGTTATCCTTAACTTCGACTGGTCTGACCCGTATGATGATTACGTTTACTCTAAGCTTGCCGTGTTCAACGGTTCTGACGTCGTTGCAGTGCAGCCGGCAGTTGAGAAGCCGAAATCCCTGTTTGGAAATGTCCGGGCGTTCCTTAGCAGGCATTCACGGGTTTACCAGTTTTTTGCCTTGAGGTTTGCCTCAGCAACGTCAGAGATCGTTCCTGGCGCGCTTGGCTCAGACCGGCTCATTTTCCTGAGGGACAACCTTACCGACAGCGACTACGCCGCGTTGTTCAACAACTCAGCTCCTTACCTCCTTAAAATAAGGCAGCTGCTGCAGCAAAACAACGTTTCATTCGCCATTCACGTTTACCCTTACGCCCTTCAGGTTTCGGCAGAAGCGTGGAAGAGCGGCAGGAAGGCATTCTTCTTCAGCGGCGATAAGGTTTACACAGCCAAGCCGTTTGCGGTTGTTGAAGAGTTTGGAAAGGAGAACAGCATAACAGTTGTCAGCTCGTACAGCTACTTCAGAAATCGCAGCGATTTGCCGCAGCTGTATTTTGACTACGACGGCCACTGGACTCCAAAAGGGCACGAGGTTGTGGCAACTGCTTTGCATGATTATATCCAGAATTCTACCGCGTAATGAGTTTCTCGCTGTCTATCTTTTGCCTGAAGTACCCAACCATCAAGTGGTGTATCGCTGGGTGGACTGTTTCGATGACGCCGTAGTTGTTGCTGTTGACGGTTATCTCGTAGTCCAGCATGCTTCTCACCTTGCCGCCGTCAAATCCCAGCAGCCCGATTGTTATGGCGTTGCACTCCCGCGCATACTCTACAGCGCGAATTACGTTTGGCGAGTTTCCGCTGCCTGTTATCACTATTAATACGTCATGCTCGTTTATCAGATTTCGAAGCTGCTGGCTGAAGACCTCGTCATAGCCGACATCGTTGGCGTATGCAGTCATTAATGAGACATTGTCGGTTAGGGCCATTATCCTGAACCTTTTGATTCTGGGGTCGTAGACCCTGCCAAGGGTGTTTTTGCTTATGTCGGCTGCCATGTGCGATGCCTGAGATGCGCTTCCGCCATTGCCGAGGATGAACACCTGCCTGTCATTTTTCCATGCCGCGTAGAGGGCGTCTGCTATCTGCTCTACCCTGCCTATGTCTATCTCTGCTATGCACTTCTTTATTTCCTCGAAGAATGACTTTATGTATTCCTTGCTGCTCATTTTGC
>CAZBFZ010000062.1:0-2176 GCA_964491245.1 uncultured Methanosarcinales archaeon | reverse complement strand
TCGCTTACGTAGATTATCTTTGTGCCTTGCGGCTCGAGCGCAACTGTTGTTTCCCTGAGGTTGCTGAGCGCCCTTCTTACCCCATCTTGTTTTTGCGGCGGGCAGTAGAAAAGCAGGAAGCCGCCCCCGCCTGCGCCCAGCACTTTGCCGCCGAGCGCTCCTGCTTTTATTGCCTTTTCGTAGTAAGCGTCGATGTCTGGGCTTGTGATGCCGCCTGCTAGCTGCCTTTTTAGCATCCAGCCGTCGTTGAGTAGTTTGCCGAACTGTTCCATGTCGCTTTTGGTAAGCAATTCCCTTGCAAGGGCTGCCTGCTTTTTCATGGCGTTCATCGCTTCCATTTTGTCTGATTCTTCCATGTGCTTCTTCTGTTCTGTCAGGATTGTGCTTGATGGCCGGGTTACTCCTGTGAAGAACAGCATCATCCCCTCTTCCAGCGCCTTCTTGGTTTCAGGGCTGCAAATGACCGGGTCAGCGAACACTGTCTCGTCCTGGTTGAACTGGATGTGCTGTATTCCGCCGTAAGCTGCTATGTACTGGTCCTGCTTTCCTATTGGCTCCTTGCACAGCTCTATCTCGATGTGGCACGCCTGCTCTGCGAGCAGCTTTGGCGGCTTGAATTCGCCTTTGTAAGCGTAAAGAGCATTTAGAAGGCCTACTGTGAAGGCGCTTGATGAGCCCAGCCCTGTCTGGGCCGGGACATCTGCCATTGACGTTATTTCTATGCCCTTGGTTATGCCTGTGAGCTTTAGCGCTTCCCTTACGAGGGGGTGCTGTATCTCGTCAACCCTTTCCACGTTCTCTGTTTTTGAGTAGCTTATGCGTATTGCGCTGTCGAACTTCTTGTTTACCGTAATGTACATGTACCTGTTGATTGCAGTGCTTGTGACGGCTCCCCCTTCTTTCCTGTAGAAGCTGCCAATGTCTGTTCCCCCTCCTGCGAAGCTTATCCTTAAGGGTGTGCGCGAGATTATCATAAACGTTTACCCTCCATCATTTTCACAATTAGCTTGCACGCTTCAAGCAGGTTGCTGCAGGTGTAGTCCGGCTTTGCAGTGTATTTTCCGTCACTTCCACCATAGCCAGTCATCACGAGTATTGTTTTGCAGCCGGCGTTTTTGCCTGTCTGCGTGTCTGTTGTCCCGTCTCCAACAACATATGAGTTTTTGGTGTCTATTTTAAATGTTTTGGCTGCCTGCTCTATCATTGCCCTGCTTGGCTTCCGGCAGGTGCACTCCCTCCTGTACTTGGGATTGTTGGCTTCAGGGTGGTTCTTTTCCGGGTGGTGGGGGCAGTAGTAAATAGCATCAATTCTTGCTCCTTTCTCTTCAAGCATCTCCTTCAGCTTCCTGTGCATCTGCAGCAGCTGTTCCTCTGTGGCCAGGTTTCTTGCAACTACCGGCTGGTTTGTTACAACAACAGCAAGGATGCCCTTCTCGTTTAGCAGTTTTATTCCTTCAGCCGCTCCGGGTATGAGCTCGAGCTGCCGCGGTTTTGTCAGCAAGTCAACTTCCTCGTTGATGACCCCATCCCTATCCAGGAAGGCAGCAATCTTTTTTTTCTCATTCTTGGCGGCAGCAGTATCGTGCTGCTCAACTTCCTTGTACCTCTCCATGGTTCCCATGTCCTTGGTGTATTCCTCGCTCACGTAGCCGTAAAGCTTTCTCCCTTCGCGCAGCATCTTCGGAAAAGCGTCTTTTGCAAAGTCCGCCTCTTTCCCGGCATCAATGAAGTTTACGGCATTCCTGTTCAAAACATAAAGCGCCGCGCTGGTGAGGTTGCCGTGCTTCCAACCGCTGCCGGGCTTCTCCACAAAATTCGTTATCCTGCTGTTGCCATCAACAGTCACTGCAGTGCTGTCTTCAGGATGGCTTGATGTGTGCAGCAGCAGAGTCGCATCGCCCTTCTTTTGCCTGTGGAACTCCAGCATCTTCCTCAGGTCAACGGTCGTGTAAACATCGCCATAGAGAACAAAGAACTCGTCTTCCAGCTTGCCCTTTATCGGCAGCAGCGGTCCCGCAGTGCCTAGCGGAGCTGTTTCCCTTGATTCCTTGATAAATGTGCCGTAGCCCTGGTTGTCAATGTGCTCTGCTACCTTATCAGCCATGTAGCCGGTGCACACTATTATGTTGTCAACGCCATTTCTTGTGCAGTGCCTGACTAAGCAGTCCAGCAGCGG
>CAZBFZ010000061.1:0-5412 GCA_964491245.1 uncultured Methanosarcinales archaeon | reverse complement strand
CAGGGCATCACCAATGACACCACTCCTGCTGATGGGTGGAGGCAGACAGTTACAACAGCTACCTTTGCTGACGGGCTGTACAATATTTCAGTTGCGGCTTACAACGAGCTCGGCAACCTGACCGGAAGGGACAACCTCACCAACATTGAGTTTGACAATAGTGCTCCGTCTGCTCCAACCCTGAGGGCGCTTCCGCAGTTCGACACTGACGGCGTTGTGCAGCTTGAGTGGAGCAACGTGACAGCAACTGTTTCAGATGTTATCTACTACAACATCTACCGCTCAACCAACATCAGCTTCGCTTTGTCAGCAGCAACCAGGATAAAGAATGTCAGCAGCAACTTCAACACCACCACTGACTTCCCCGGCGTAAACGCAAAGTATTATTACAAGGTGGCTGCCGTTGACAACGCCTTCTTTGAGGGCCCTGCCTCCAATGAGGAGAACACGACAGTCTCTGTCACCGAAGCTGGCGCCCTTGTTGGCGTGCTTTCAGCCAACGACACCATCGTGAAGGATGGCGACGCCATAGTATTCAGGTACTCGAGCTCGGCTACTGACTTGAACGTTACCATTAACACAACCCAGATGCAGTTGCTTGACAATGCTTCAAGGATTGACTTGAGATTGCTTGACAGCGGAGGGGCTCCTGACAGCGTGGCTGACGACGCTGTCTATACTGCCAACTTCACAATCTCTTCAGACAACAACCAGAGCGATGGCAATGTCCAGCTCCGGGCAATTGTTAACGACTCTGCCAACAACCAGTTCCTGCCCACGATAAACATCACTTTGGATAACACGAGGCCTAATGCGTCCATAATAATTAACAATGGAGATGCAAACACGAGTTCAGCTGCCGTCACTTTGCGCCTTGGCTTTAATGATACCCTGGCCGGAGTTCAGTCCTGCCGCCTCTCGGATGAGAACAGGCAGTTTGGCGAGTGGGAGGGTTGCGTTGCGCAGCGCTCCTGGACGCTGAACGCAGGCAGCGGCTTGAAGACTGTGGTTGTGCAGGTCAAGGACAACGCTGACAATGTCAACGAGACAAACGATACAATAACTTATCAGGCGTTGGCTGCTGTAACGATACTGAGGCCGGCAACCGATGCCGCTTTGGCTGGCAATGTCCTGATTGAGGCTGTCGGTCCTGCAACGACTGCGAAGATGGAGTTCAGGATTTACAACGGCACGTCATACTGGCCTGTTGGGGGAGGCAGCGCTGGAAGCACTAACGACTCTACTCCGGAAACTGGCTTCTCGGCAACGTGGGCAACGTCGTCGTTTGTTGACACGATTTACAACTTGTCAGCGATTGCTTATGACGCGAGTGGCAACTACATCGCCAACGACACAAACACGAACATCGAGGTTGACAACACTGCCCCGGCAGCGCCCACACTGACTGCCCTGCCCGCGTTTGATGCTGACGGCATTGTAACTCTCAACTGGTCCAACGTTACAGCCTCAACTGCTGACGTTGTTTACTACAACATATACCGTTCAACAAATGTCAGCTTTGAGATTTCCTCAGCTGCAAGGATAAAGAACGTTAGCAGGAACTTCAACTTCACGACAGACTTCCCGGGGATTAACGCGAAGTATTATTACAAGGTGACTGCTGTTGACAATGTCCTGTTTGAGTCTGCTCCGAGCAACGAGGTCAGCACGACAATAACGGCAGCTGTTGGCGCAGTTTTCGGCACATTGTCAGCCAATGCTTCAGTTATCCGCAACGGGAGCTCGGTGCTGTTCACGTTCGCAGGCAACAAGCTCGGCCTTAATGTGACGATAAACCAGTCCGAGATGAGGAATCTTGACAACACTTCTGGAGCGCTGCTGCTTAACGACTCTGGCGTCAACGGCGACTTCCTGATGGAGGATGCAACCTACTCTGCTGCCTACACGCTTAGCATGCTGAACAATGAGAGTGACGGCTTGAAGCAGCTCGTTGCCGAGGTCAACGACTCAGCTGGCAACTACTTCAGGCCAAGGGTGAACATAACGCTCGACAACACCAAGCCCAACGTGACTGTAATCATAAATGGCAACCTGTCGCTCACTGTGTCAAGGGTTGTCAGCCTGACTGTGGCTGCAAACGACTCTGTCGGGGTTGGCAGCTGCCGCTTCGCGAACGAGGACAGGGTGTTTGATGAGTGGGAATCGTGCACCTCAACGAAGGCGTGGCAGCTTTCCGCCCTGACTGGCGGCAAGGTGGTTGTTGTTCAGGCACGTGACAAGGCAGGCAATGTGCAGGAGCACAACGACTCCATAGAGTACAGGGCTCCGATTGCAGGCGAGCTTGCCGCTAGCCCATTCGTTGTCAGGAACGGCGTTAACATCACATTCTCCTACACGGGCAGCAATGTTGGCTTCAACGCGACAGTCAACACTACTGAGCTGCAGCGCCTTGACAATACCTCGACAAAAGCCGCACCATTGCTGGATGACGGAATAGGCCCTGACGCAACAGCGAATGACGGCGTCTACACTGGCAACTACAGCGTAAGCTCCCTGAACAACGCCAGCGACGGCATCAAGCGCATTACGGCAACAGTCAACGACACAGAGGGCAACGTTCTGAGGCCTGCCGTGAATATCACGCTTGACAACACGAGGCCTAACGCGACCATTTCAATCTTCGGGCTGAGCCCTGCCGGCTTTACAAACGTCAGCACCGAGTACACCTTCAGCAGGGCTGTTACTCTGGTGCTTGGCTTCAATGACACATTGGGGGGAACTGCAACAACAGTGTCTGGTGGTGTGAGGGACTGCCGCTTTGCGAACGAAAACCAGCAGTTTACCGACTGGGAGGCCTGCACGACTGCGAAGGGCTGGCTGCTTTCTGACAGCAACGGCAACAAGACAGCCATTGTGGAAGTGCGCGACCTGGCTGGTAACGTTAACAGGACTAACGACACTATTTACATGAATACGACTGGTGCTGGGCTTGACCAGAGCCAGCCAACAACCCCTACAGTGGTTGACGACGGCCTGTACACCAACATCAACAGTGCCCTGCATGCGAAGTGGAACGCTACCGACTACGAGAATGACCTGCTGCGCATCCCGCTTGAGTGGGAGTACAGGATTGCGTTTGACAACTTCACCAGGCGCATCAATGACACGTGGCAGTATGCTGGCATAGCAACCGAGACAACGGTTTACGGGCTGAACCTTAGTGATGGCTCAAACTACACTTTCGAGGTCAGGGCGATAAACACCGCAGCGATTAGGAGCACCAACGGCACTTCTGATGGCATAATAGTTGACACAATTTCCCCAACAACTCCGTTGGTGAACAGCACTGCTTCCCAGACAGCGTGGACTTCCGGCAACGTGGTCACGTTCAACTTCACGGCAACTGACAACGCCTCTGGCGTGGCCTCGTTCAGCTACGCGCTTGACACCAACTCAACAACAATTCCCGATAATGTTCCGGAATCCATGAACCAGCACACCCTCCTCGCAGGCAGCTACAACGACGGCAAGTCAACCATCCTGAAGTTCAACAACACAGGCAACGCCTCTGCTGTCTTTGTGGAGGTCAAGAGCAACCTTTCAGCCAATGACGTTGTGAGGGTTACTGTGCAGCTTGCCGAGGCGTCAACAGAAACAGCTGACGCGATGGGCTTTGCCGTTTACGTCATCTCCAATCCTCCAACCGGCTTTGACATGACAGGCAGCAACATCAGCAGGATTGTGAACACTACCCAGGACATCGCCTTTGTGAGCTCGGTCCTGGACGCTACCAGCTACACTGTTGACGTGCCCATGAGCACTGCCGTTACGGGCTCAAGGTTCTTTGTTGCCGTGCTGGGTGACATGACTGATGACAACAACAGGCACAACCTCAGGCTGGCAACGTCAAACACTTCCATCGACACTTCAACGCAGGCGTACCAGTGTGTTGAGCTGGCTTCGGGCTGCTCCAACACATCCACAACAGCCGACTACGGGATCAAGGTTGAAATCAGGGATTTGAAGCAGGACAACATCTGGCACCGCACTTACACTGTTGGCGACGGCAGGATGTACTTCCACGTCAAGGCGAAGGACAGCGCAGGCAACATTGGGGAGCCTGCCAACTACACCATACTTGTGGATACAACCGCTCCTTCAATTCCGCAGCTTAACCAGACAGCGCAGTACACCAACACGACATCGGTCACGTTCAACTGGACGCTAAGCAATGACGCTGACTCTGGAGTTGACAACTACTCGCTGCAGGTTGACAACAACTCTGACTTCAGCAGCCCAGAATACTACCAGTGGGTTGGTAACGTAACCAACAAGACAGTAACAGGGCTTACTGCCGACGCGACTTATTACGCAAGGGTGCACTCCCGCAACCTCGCTGGCGTGAACAGCAGCTGGAGCAGCACTGTCAGCACCATAATCGACACGACAGCTCCAACGATAACGTTTAGCAAGCCTTCATCCACGGGCGTGGTCGCCTCCCAGGATGTCACGCTGGCTACCCAGACGAACGAGAAGGCGACGTGCACGTACAGCGGCAATGGAGGGGCTGATCCTTACAAGAACTTTACGTTTACGAACAGCACCTACCACGAGGTTAAGGTCAGCGCTTCTACCGGCTCAAACACGTACAGCGTGCAGTGCAAGGACACTGTGCTTAACACTGGAACAGCCACGCTGACTTTCACTGTGAGCACGACGTCAACGGCTTCCTCAATCGCGCTGACCCTGCCTGCCTCGCAGGTGTTCACTGGCGATGTTGTGCGGACAAACGCGACAGTTACGACATCCTCCGGCCAGCTGCTTGGCGAGATTGGCTCTGCAGCTTTCACTGTGAAGCTCAACGGGGCCGCGGTTGCCAAGTCGGTGTTTGACAACGGCGCAGGCAACTACACCCTCATGTTTGACGCTCCATCAACCAACGGCACTTACGCCATGCAGGTGGAAGTGGGCTCTGCAACTCCTGCCACTGCCACTCTGAATGTGCAGGCGCTGCTGTTTACGGTGCAGTATGTGCAGTCAGGAGTTACTGCCAACACCGGCGACAGGCTCATCTACTTCGTGGCTGGGAACTTCTCGCTTGGCCTCGCTACCGACAGCAAGAACGTGGTACAGTCGTCAACAAGCTCTGCCCTGAACATGACAAGCAATGCCCGCGACGGCACAGCATACATATTCGTGACCCGAACCAGTGGAAATGTCGAACGGGTTGAAGGCTTGCTGAAGGAGCAGAAGTTCCTTGACACAATCAACCCGAGCTTTGGCTACGCAATTGACCTTGACACGTTTGTCGTGTACACCGACCTCGAGTACGACACCATTGCGCTGAGCGGCAACAAGACGCTCACTACGGGAAGGTACAACCTTATCATCGAGAACAAGGGCTTTGACGCGACTGTCAACAAGACAAAGCTCGAAGTGAGGGTGCAGTGA
>CAZBFZ010000060.1:0-5558 GCA_964491245.1 uncultured Methanosarcinales archaeon | reverse complement strand
CCTTCAAGAAATACCTTTACATGCCCGAGGACCCTGACCTGATAATAAGGACAGGTGGGGAGAAGCGGCTGAGCGGCTTCCTGCTTTACCAGTCGTCATATTCAGAGCTGTTCTTTCTGGAAAAAATGTGGCCTGAATTTGAAAAAGAGGACCTCGTGCAGGTCATTGAAGAGTACAGGCAGCGCGAGAGAAGGTTTGGGAGATAACAGCGCATCACACCGACCTGTGGATGAGCAGCTCCGCCAGTTCCTTCAGCTGGCTTTTGGCTTCTGACTCAGGCAGCGCAGCATCTACCTCGTGCCACGCGTTCTCGGTTATTTGGCGAGCTACATTTTCGGCATAAGCAATAGAACCTGATTTTTTAATGATGTTAACTGCTTCCCCCAGCAGCCTCTCATCCTTCGTGTGCATGTTAAGTATATCCAGAAGGCGTTCCCGCTCATCCTTGCCTGCGGAATTAAGCGTGTGAATCACAAGCAGCGTCCTCTTTCCCTCCTTAATGTCGTCTCCAAATTCCTTCCCTATGCGGCTGTTCTCTGCAATGTTAAGGATATCATCCCGAATTTGGAAGACGACGCCGGCTGCCTGGCCAAAATTTCCAAGAGCCTCAACCTGCCTGTTGCTTCCTCCGCCGAGCAAGGCGCCAAGCTTTCCGGTCATGCAGGCAAGCGAACCACTTTTATTGGCGCACATCTGAAGGTATTCGTCCTCTGTCGGGACAGTATCGGACTTGCCGCTGTGCCACCATATGTCAATCGCCTGGCCAAAGTGGCACTTCAGGAGTTCTGTACTTATTATTTCATACGCCCTCTTTTTCGTTTCTGCAGGCAGGGCAGAATCTCGGATGATTATGTATGGCAGGAAGTATAGCGTGTTCCCTGCATTCACTGCGATGTCAACGCCGAAAATCCTGTGAAGAACGGGCTTGCCTCTTCTTAGGTCTGAGTTATCCTCTATGTCGTCAACAATGAGCGAGCCGTTGTGGATAAGCTCAGGGATTACTGCGAATGGCAAAATTTTTTCCGGGTTTCCGCCTACAGCCTCGCAGCACATCAGCATTACAATGGGCCGGAACCGCTTTCCGCCCCTCTGCAGAAAGTCCCACACTGGCTCGCTGATGGCTTTTGTAAGGGCAGTGACGTCCTGGCTCCATCTTGCTTTTCCAACCGCCTTCTCAACCCACTCTGCGGTAATTTTGTCCGGAAGAAACTCGTGTAGAGCTTTTTCAACATCCTCTCTATGTTTATAGCTTTCAAAATCCATAGAAGCGTTCACCTTACCTTGTAATCCTTGACTTCAACTGTGGACTTTCCTCTCCCACCTATCTTACCAGTAGTTTTTGATTGACCCCCAAGTCGCCTTCCCGGCGACTGTGCCCAATCGGCTGCTGCAAATCCTGCTTCGGCAGGATTGCACAGTCGGCTACTGCCGACTTGTGCCGATTTGGGTTTTTCGGTAAAAAGGTCACGCTGCTTTTTGACAAGCCCTATCCTGGCGAAGGTGTAAACGCCAAGGAAAACGATTCCGACTGCAGCCACCATCACTGCAAGCAGGGGCACGATGAAGGCGAGAATTAGCCCCATGGCGATAAGAAGCGGGATGAACAGAATCATTGCAACGATGCTGGAAGCTGTGAAGCGGATTATCATATTAGCGCCAGAGTTTCTGATTGACCTCTTTTCTAAAGAGGTCACGCCTTGTACTTGTAAATGTACTGGTTTGCTCGCCCTGCCTTCTTGAAAAGCACCTGCTTGCTTTTCCTGAGCTTTGACAGGTTGTTAATCACAGAGCCAGTGCTCACCTTGAGGCTTTTGGCTATCTGCTTTGAAGTGAACCACTTTGCCCTGTACTTCTTCAAAAAATCGCTGACTTCCTGCTGTCCCATTAATGCTAGGGCGAGGCTGCTAATATTTAAACCTAACTGTTTTTAAACAGTGTTAAACCTGCTCCAGCCTGGCAATAAAATTAGCAATGTCCAGCCATTCCAGTTCCTTGACCTTTGAAAAATCCCCGTCATCAGAAACAAAAACATCAACTTTGTATCGTTGTGCTGTGGCAGCGTGGATGCCATCCCGCGGCGCTAACCTATACTGCTTTATCAGTTGCAAGGAATTGTGTATTATTTCACTATCAACATCAGCCAAAGAAAGGTTTGGCATCGCCAGGAAATTCTCGCTAAACAGCACAGCCGCTTCAAAGCCCTTATCTTTGTAAAGGGTATAAAAAAGCTCATCAAACGTTAACAGGGTGGTGACTGCGCTTATTTTGCCTTTAACTACAGAATCCAGAATTCTGGCGCATTGCACACCCACGGTTTCATCGGATGAGCAGGCGAATATGAAGATATTACTGTCCAGATAAACGGTGTTTAAGTGCGCGTTCATACCTATCATCCAATTGTTTGTAGTAGCCTTTCTTTATTTCATCAATAGTCAATTTATGTTTCTTCCCCGACATAGCAATTGCCCGGGCTATCTCAACTATGTTTGAGGCAGTCTTTTTGATCGCTACTTCATTTTCCCGACGCTCCACAATAACTTCCTCGCCCGTTTTCAGCCCCAAGTCATCCCTGAACATCTTCGGGATAACGACCTGCCCTTTCGACCCCATCCTCATTTTCGCCATCATTTCCAATCACCCAGTTATACCAGAAGTTGTACTGAAGTATAACTTGTATTTATACTTTGCTATGCACTGGCATTATTGAAAAGTTCATGCCGAAGCTGGACAACTAAGGCAACTTTTCAACGCCGCAAACTGTAGTGAAAATATAAATACGGCACTGCACCACCAAGACACATGGCAACCCGTCGCCAGCGCGCTAAGTCGGTTGGAACAGGCAAAGTAGAAGATACACAGATAGAAGACGAAGAAGAATGGGCTGTTCTCAGGGCTGTGGTTATTAACACTGCCCCTAAACCGCGCTCTACGGCTTTAGGTCAGTCGGCAATACGTGAAGTGTTGAATGACGATGCAGTTGACCCATACGAGGCGCTGCCTGATGTCGAGCCAGTCTATCCGAATGAATTGGCAAGAGACATAGCGGTAGGTTTGTTCTTAGTATACGATCGGGCTTGGAGGTATGCGCGGGAGCAGCTTCATGGCAGCGGACAGGAAAGCGAGGAGGTAGGTAACTATCTGAGCAAGGCGATGAATCTTGTAGATAGGGCTTACCAACTCACTATAGAAGAAATGATTGAGCGAGTTTTCAAACAGCTTCCAAAATCGCCGTCGGCTCATGAGTTTAAGTACTCACTGCTTGACAGAATCCGCATGAACCCAACCGAGTTGCGCACGCTTGGCCGTGACAAGGTTGTGGCTGTTCTGGAGTCGAAACAAAAAGAGGCAGCTGCAATGAGCAGGCTTGAGCAGACGCTGGCCAAATTCGAGGCACGACATCTGGTTGCAAAACTCCCGGACGGAGCGTATGTTGCCACTCGGGAAGGCATTGAATCCTATCTGCGCTCACCGTTCTCAGAGGCGCAGTTATTCGTCAGAAACCCTACTTAAATTCGCTGCCGCAGGAGAAGCAGCAAAAGACTAAACTCTGTCCCTTATCTCCTCCGCCACCTGCTGCAGGAACTTCCCTGCATCCATAGTAAACTGCTCCTTGCCCTTCCTCACGGTTACTGTGTTGGCTGCCACCTCCTTTTCCCCGACAACAATGATGTAGTTAACCTTGTCCAGTTCAGCTTCCCTTACCTTGTAAGGCACGCTTTCAGCCTTTTCGTCCACTTCAACCCTTATGCCAGCATCAGCATACTGCTGCCTTATCTTGTTGGCGTAGTCGTTGAACCTGTCAGCCACAGTCAGTATCCTGACTTGGACAGGACTCAGCCACAGCGGGAACTTGCCCGCATAGTGCTCTGTCAAAACTCCAATGAACCTCTCCATGCTGCCAAGGATTGCCCTGTGTATCATCACGGCAGGGTGCCTTTTTCCATCCTGGCCTTCGTACTCTGCCTCCATCTTTATCGGCATCTGGAAGTCGAGCTGTATCGTTGCGAGTTGCCAGTCCCTTCCGATTGAGTCGCGGACGTCAAAATCAATCTTCGGCCCGTAAAAGGCGCCTTCGCCGGGCTTGACCTCGTACTTCAGCTTGCTCGCCTTCAAAGCTTCCTCAAGCGCCTTCTCTGCCAGCACCCACAGCTGCTGCTCTCCCATGGACTTTTCCGGCTTTGTGCTTAGTTTCGTGCTGAATTCAAATTTGAATACGTCAGCGTAAACATACTTCACGAATTCCAGCAGCTGCCGTATTTCCTGGCTTATCTGCTCCTGAGTGCAGAATATGTGCGCGTCATCCTGGGCGAACTTCCTTGCCCTCGTCAGGCCTCCAATAACTCCCTTGAGCTCGTTCCTGTGCAGGACGCAGAAATCCGCAATCCTAAGGGGAAGTTCACGGTAGCTCCTTGTCCTGTTCTTGAAAATCAGGACGTGGCTGGGGCAGTTCATGGGCTTGAGGCTGAACTCGTCCTCGTCAACCTTGAGCACGAACATGTTTTCCTTGTAATGCTGCCAGTGCCCTGAAAGCTCCCACAACTGCTTGTTGAAAAGCTGCGGAGTGATTACTTCCTTGTAGCCGCGCTTGCGATACTCCTCCCTGACAAAGGCGGTAAGCTCGTTGTAGATTATTGCCCCTTTAGGCAGGAAGAACGCGCTCCCTGGAGACCAGTCGTGGAACATGAAAAGCTCAAGGTCCTTCCCCAGCTTACGGTGGTCGCGCTTCTCCGCCTCCTGCAGCATTTGGAGATAGCCATCAAGCAGTTTTTTGGCGGGGAAAGCGATGCCGTAAATTCTCTGCAGCGGCTTGTTTTTAGCATCGCCTCTCCAGTAGGCACCGGATACCTTGGTGAGCTTGAACGCTTTTATGTAGCTCGTGTTTGGAACGTGCGGGCCGTGGCAGAGGTCAATGAAGTCACCCTGCTGGTACGCCGAGATGTCCTCGCCAGCCTTTACATCCTCATTTATTATCTCAACCTTGTAGCTGTTGTCCTTGAATACCTTGAGCGCTTCTGCCTTGGAGAGCACCTTCCTGTGTATGTCAAGCTTCTCGGCAACAACCTGCGCCATCTCCTTTTCGATTTTCTCCAGGTCCTCGGGCTTGAAAGGGTCATGCTCAATGTCATAGTAGAAGCCGCTTTCAAACACCGGCCCTATCGTAAGCTTGGCAAACGGGAACAGCCTGGTAACAGCTTGTGCCATGACATGGGCTGCGGAGTGCCAGAACACGCTCTTTCCATCTTGGCTGTCAAACTTCAGCAGCTGAAGAGTGGCATCCTCATCAATCGGCCTTGTAAGGTCGTAAAGAACGCCGTTAACCTTGGCAGCAACTGCCTCCTCAGCCAATCCTCTGCTGATTGTTTTGGCTATTTCCAGGGCAGTTGTTCCCTTAGAAAACTCCTTGGAAGCGCCATCAGGAAAAGTGATTTTTACAGTCGCTTTGTCTACCGTATGCTTTTTATCCTTCTTTGCTGTTGCCATCTCAAAAACTCACAAGCCACTTACAACCGTAGCTATAAGGCAGCTGCAGGCACAGTGGTATTTATAGGTTTCTGAAA
>CAZBFZ010000059.1:0-5585 GCA_964491245.1 uncultured Methanosarcinales archaeon | reverse complement strand
TCCAGCGCGTGGCTTTCGATGAACTCCCTTCTGGGCTCGACTTCCTCGCCCATGAGGAGGGTGAAAATCTTGTCAGCCTCGACTGCGTCGTAAACGCTGACTTTCAGGAGGACACGGCGCTCAGGGTCCATGGTGGTTGACCACAGCTGCTCAGGGTTCATTTCGCCCAGTCCTTTGTATCGCTGCAAGGCTGTGCCGTCCTCGCCAATCTGCTGCTGCAGCTCCTGAAGCTTCGCATCGTTGTACACGTAGTAATCCTTCTTGCCCTTCGTCACCCTGTACAATGGAGGCTGGGCGATGTAGACATGGCCATGCTCGATGAGCTGCCTCATGTACCTGAAAAAGAACGTCAGGAGCAAAGTCCGGATGTGTGAGCCGTCAACGTCAGCGTCGCACATCAGGATTATCTTGTGGTAGCGCAGCTTGCTGAGGTCAAAGTCCTCGCCCACGCTGGTGCCAATTGCCGACGCCAGCGCAACGATTTCCCTGTTGGCGAAAATCTTCAGCAGCCGCGCCTTCTCAACGTTAAGGATCTTTCCTTTCAGCGGCAGCACGGCCTGGTGTTCCCTGTTTCTGGCCTGCTTGCAGCTGCCTCCTGCACTGTCTCCCTCAACAATGAAAAGCTCGCACGCCGCAGCATCGATACTGGAGCAGTCAGCAAGCTTTCCCGGAAGGGAGCTTCCCTCAAACAATGTTTTCCTCCTTACGAGGTCCTTTGCCTTCCTGGCTGCCTCGCGAGCCACTGCGGCGTTAACGCACTTTTCAACCATCGTCCTTGCGACCTTAGGATTTTCCTCAAAGAACGTTGAAAGCGCAGGACCGACGATTGAGTCAACAAGCCCCTTGACTTCGGAGTTGCCCAGCTTCCTCTTGGTTTGGCCCTCGAACTGCGGCTCCGGTATCTTGACAGCTATCACGGCGGAAATGCCCTCAACAGTGTCCTCGCTTGAAATCCTTACATCTTTTTCAAGCAGCCCGTGCTTCTCAGCGTAGCTGTTTATCGTCCTCGTAAGCGCTGTCCTGAAGCCGGAAAGGTGGGTTCCACCTTCCGTTGTGTTTATTGTGTTTACAAAGCTGAAAATGTTGGGGATGTAGCCCTCATTGTACTGGAAAGCCGCATCCAGATGTGTGCCGTTTTTGTCTCCAGAAATGTAAACAACCTCGTGAAGGGCCTTCTTGTTCTGGTTTATGAACTCAACAAAGGACTTTATTCCGCCATCGTACTTGAAAGAGTGCTCCTTTCCCGAGCGCTCGTCCCTTATCGAAATCTCCAGGCCGGTGTTAAGGAAAGCAAGCTCCCTCAGCCTGCTTGACAGGATGTCAAAATTAAAGTCGGTGGTTTCAAATATCGCTGCGTCAGGGAAGAAAGTGACAGTCGTTCCTGTCTCTCCTGCTGCTGCGCTGCCAACCACCTCCACACCGGTGACAGGAACGCCCTTCTCGTACTTTTGCCTGCACACCCTGCCATCGCGCCTGACATCAACAGTCATGCTGGCCGAAAGCCCGTTGACTACAGAAACGCCCACTCCGTGCAGCCCGCCTGAGACCTTGTAGCTCTTCTTGTCAAACTTGCCTCCAGCGTGAAGCTTCGTCATCACAATTTCCAGGGCTGTCTTGTTGTATTGCGGCATGATGTCAAATGGTATTCCCCTGCCGTTGTCAGAAACCGTAACAGAATTATCAGGGTGAATAACAACGGCTATCTTGCTGCAGAATCCGGCTAGGGCCTCGTCAACAGAGTTGTCCACAACCTCATAAACAAGGTGGTGCAGCCCGGTGATGCTGGTGCTGCCTATGTACATGCCGGGCCTTTTCCTTACCGATTCCAGCCCTTCAAGAACCTGGATGCTTGAAGCGTCATAGCCGCCTTTATCCTCTTTCGCCTCTTTTGCCGCTGACGAATCTGCCATTTTTGCCACTATCTCCCGTAAATTTTCGATGCCGCTTTTTGCCTGCTTTTGGCCCTGTTTTCTTCGCTGTTTTTAAAGCAGAACCTGCCGATTTTGTCGTCGGAAAACTAACAAAAAAATGATGCTTCCATTGTTTAAATATGTTTCTATTCTGGCGGCTGCAAAACAGCTTGGGAAAGGTTAATAAACCGTTTCGGATTCACAGTGTTTTATTATGGCAACTTTGGCTAATCTTGAGCAAACGGTTCTGGAAAGTCCTAAACTAAAGTCAGCACTTCTGAACATTGAAGATGACGGCGAGAGGAAAGCGGCACTGGCTACCGCTGCGGAATACCTTAAGAAAATAAAACCCAGCAAAGTGCCTGAAGTGATGGTGCTCAGCAAATTGCTTTCTTCAATTTTCGTTTCTCACCCTTTCTCAAATGTAGAACTGAGTGGGCTTGAGAAGGTTATTGAGGAGCTGAGTGGTGGGGGTGTTGCTCTTTTCTCAAGCCATTTTTCGCTGCTTGAGGTTGCTGTTCTCTTTGACTTGTTTGCAAAACAGCATCTTGACAACGTATTTTACGTTGGCGGTATCAACCTTGCAAGCACACCTGTGCTGGGCCCTATGTTTATAGACCCGCTTCTAAGAAACTCAGGTGTCATGCTTATAGAACGGGACATGAAATATGGCAGGAAAGTCAGGGCTGTTCTTGGTGCGGTCGTGGAGGCTTCCATGGGTTATCTGCTTGAGGAAGGATATAATGTGGTTAATTTCATTGGTGATGGCAGGCACAAAACAGGCACCCCTGGGCGCCTTAAGTCAGCAGTGGCAAATTCCGCAGCCCGTCACGCCAGGAGTATAGCAGCCGTTGGAGTGTGCTACGACGTAGTGCCAGAAGACAAAGATTTTGCTGAGATGTACGTCAGGATTAAAGGCAGTGAGGAGGATAATAAAGCTACAGTGGATACCGAAGAAGGCGTATCAGATGGCGCTGACTTAAGATCTAGGGAAAAGAAGGGAAAGGGCAGCACCTTGTTTGATGGCTTTGCGAAGTTCAGGATGGATGGCGGCTACGGGACGGTGTACGTTGCATTTGACTACCCGACTGATGCAGGGCAATACAGAACCGGGAAAGAAGTGTCGCGCCAGCAGCTAATGGCATTTAGGGATGATACGCGCAACAGAGTGGTAAGACAGGTTACCATGACGCCTGTAAATATGCTTTCTGCCGCAATCGTAGCTCATGGGCTGAACAGAGCTGGCACAATTTTCACCCCCAGGCAGATTGCTGAACTCGCGGAAGAACCGCTGAGAGAAGCCCATGATTTAGGAACTCACGTTTCAGAACGGCTAACGGCGCAGGACCTTGCCACCACATTCTACCTTGCCGCAACAAAGCTTGCAGAACGTTGTGCTGTTGGAGTTCATTCAGAAGCTGCCGATGCTCCGCCCGGCACAGCGTTTAGAATACTCGAGCCGCGATTGCCTCAGTACTATTCCAACACAATAATCACAACGCTGCAAACATTCGGAATAAAGCTGTAGGAGAATGGTTGCAGACTCTTAATTAACAGCCGGAATGGTACTTTTCTGCATTACCTTGTCAGCAAGCCCCAGCCTCTTAATCACAACATGCCCAGAATAAGCGCCTTCCATTACCCTTTCCGCCTCACCAATAACTATACTTTTTTTGAAAGACGGAGCATCAACAACAAACGTGTCCATGTTGCCGCCCTCAAAGCCCAAATGGAAGCCATACCTCTCAGAGTCCTTTTTCAACTCTTCAAAGTTTTCCTTAGTTATCGTTTTGCCAAGCCACTTTGGCGCGCCTTCAGCAGCCACCTGCGTGACAACTATTTCAAACCCTTCTTCCAGCATCTCCCTGAAGACGGCTTCGTGGTCTTCTCCGGAATGGGCTGCGAAAACCTCAACGCCGTAAGGCATAAGTGCTTCCTGAATGCTCCTTATCTGCGTTGCCTGCAGGCCAGTTCCTCCAAGAATAACAGCATCAACCTTTTCTGATTTTGTCTTCTGCTTTGTGGCAACGAATTTCTCCACGATGGCAGCCTCTTTTTTTGCATCCGCAACATCGCAGCTGAGAAGATAATGCTTCAGCCCGAGCGCTTCTGCCTGAAGCGGGGTGTGCTCGACAGTCGCAAAGTGGAAAAGGTAGCAGTCAGTCCTTGTAGGCTTGACAGACAGAAGATACTTTATTTTCCAGCCATTCTCTAAGGCGTGCTGGACGGCGTAGTTGCTGTCCTTCCCGCCAGAATACATGACCGCGACGTTCATATGGAATTTGCAGCTACCACTGTTTTATAAAGTTAATGGTTAAGGAAGAAAAAAATAATTCGGGCTCCGGAATTGGTAAACGAACCCGAAGTTACCTCCACGGCCAAACTACAGTAAACGCGGCAAGTATAAATATCTTTCGCTTGCCACAATTTGCTTCAGTTTAAAATTTACGAAATTGTTGAAAACTTTTCAAGAAATCGCCTTAAAACTGTAAAAATTCTGCCCTACATCGCAAATCTATCGTGTTTTTTGAAATATTTCCGTTAAAATCGCCCAAAGAGTTATTAATTTTACATTACCTTTCAGTTTTATTCTGCAGCAATGCAGGACGGCTGTGCGGAGCCAGGCTGGCGGAAATTGGTAGACGCGCTCGTCTAAGAAACGAGTGGCCTCCACGGCCTTCAGGGTTCAACTCCCTGGCCTGGCGCCCATAGCTTTTTTTTACTTCCACTTTATCGAGCACCCAATTACGGGAGCTGTCTTTCTCGTAACGGCCCTGCCTGCTGCCAATTCGGCAAGCGCATCCTTAAGATAATGCTTCGTGGCTGCTTTCTCGCTTTCCCAGTTGTCATCAACCCCTCCCTGGTAAGCGAGCCTGCCCGCCCTGTCAAAAACGAAAACGTGAGGCGTGACCAATGCGCCATAAGCCCTTGCTGTTTCCTGGCTCTCATCGTACAGGTAAGGGTAAGGGAAGCCCTTTTCCATCGCCCTAAGCTTCATGCCCTGAAAACTGTCCTGCGGATACTTTGAGGCATCGTTTGAGCTTATTGCGATGAATGCGGCCTTCTTCGAGAACTCTTTCGCAAGGGCAATCAAGCGGCTCTCGTAAGCCTGCGCATACGGGCAGTGGTTGCACGTGAACACGATAACAATAATCTCCCTGTTGTGGAAATACCTAAGCATGTACGTCTTGCCATCAACTCCGGGCAGGTCAAACTCGATGGCACTATCGCCAATCTTCATCTTAAAATCCTCGGATTCCATTCAAAACACCTCACGCAATCCTAAAGCCGTTTGCAACCTTCCTTTCCGGCTGCAGCAATACGATTTCCTTGTTTTCCATCACAACGCCAAGCACTAAACATTCCGAAACAAAATCAGCTATCTGCTTTGGCGGGAAATTCGTCACAGCAATCACCTGCTTCCCTACGAGGTCTTCCTTTTTGTAAAGCTTGGTTATCTGCGCGCTGGACTTCTTGATGCCGTGGCTGCCGAAATCAACCGTGAGCTTGTAAGCCGGGTTTTTCGCTTCGGGAAAATCGGCTGCCTCGAGCACAGTGCCCACTCTCATCTCAACTTTCTCGAAGTCCTGCCAGGTTATCATAAAAGCGAAAACTTTCTGCCTCAATATAAAGTTATTGTTAAAAATTTTCCGGAGTAGCACTGGACACTGGACA
>CAZBFZ010000058.1:0-5688 GCA_964491245.1 uncultured Methanosarcinales archaeon | reverse complement strand
GTTGTGCAGCCTTGTTGTGCCGACAGCTACAGCCTGCTCGCCTGTAGCCCTGCTGTAAATGCCCTCAACCACAAACCTGTCATTATCCCTTATCAAAGCTGCAAGCTCGTAAAGCTCTTCTGGCGTGTTGAGTTCGATAACCCTATCACCTTCTGTGTAGGTAACATCCATTACAGTGAACTTGAACCCCTGGCTCAGCTTTGGGCTGAGCAGCAGGCCTGAGCAGTTCATCGGGTCTGCAAAGCCAAGGTAAAGCGGAAGGTTGAAAGCTCCAGCATCGCACTTGTCTGCCGCAAAAACAATGAATGGCTCGTTGGGCCTTTCCTCAATCTCCATCTCGGCAACTGACGGCCCCATGCCCTTAACGTTGCCTGCAAATGCGTCTTTCAGAAGGTCTTGGCCTGCGCCGTAAAGCCCCTGCTCCTTGGCAATCCTCGTTGCAAAGCTAAAGGCATCCCAGGCAATCTTGTGCACCTCAGGGCTGTCCTTTCCTTGCGTGTGAGTCATCAGGATTCCGATGTCATCGCCAATAGAGAAAACCCTGTAGTCGAGAATCCACTGGCTTTTGCCAACAAAATCCTTGATTGCAGCCAGGACCTCCTTGCTCGGCCTTACATGCCCACCAATAGAACCTATATCAGCTTTTATCAGGGTTACAGTAGTCTTCAATGCAAACACCTCCTTGTTTTTTCTGTATAATTATTCTGTACTGTACTTAACAACACCCATACCCTTGGTATGACGTTATCATACCAAATATGAGCTTATATTTAAATATTGTTGTTCTGAGCGCCAACATTATGCGCAAAATGCGCAAAAAAAACATATGCAGAAATATAGAAATGTATTTATATGGGAACTACGAAAAAGCCGTAATAGGCAAATGAGGTGTAGGTTTTTGGAGTCAGTGGAGCAAGTTAAGCCAGCCATAAAAAGCTTCAGTTTTGTTTTCCTGCTTTTGTTACTTGTTTCCATCTTGTTGTACTCGCTTCCCGTCGTGGGCGTTGTAAGCAGCGGCACAGCAAGGCTGAATGTTTCTTTCA
Source organism: uncultured Methanosarcinales archaeon (assembly GCA_964491245.1). Lineage (GTDB taxonomy): Archaea > Nanobdellota > Nanobdellia > Woesearchaeales > UBA10216 > UBA10216. The sequence continues at coordinate 4,645 of CAZBFZ010000058.1, read as the reverse complement.
TCGACTCAAGCTACATCAATTTCAGCACCGGCACGGTAAGCAACCTTTCAGGGCATGTAAAATGGGACAACAGGTCGGGCATACAGGCAAGCACGTGGGGTGTAAGCACGCAGAACGGCTTTTTCAACGCAAGCCCTGGCAAGATTCATTCTCTCGGCCCAAAGAGCAACCTGAGCGTCTACAGCGTGCCCAACAGTTCTGACATGTTCTATGGCCAGTTGTATTACGCGAACAGTACATCTACCGAAATCATCTGGGGTATTGGGGACGGCTTTGCTATTATGACCAATAACAACACTTACGGCTTTATAGAGGTTACCGGAATAGCTTTTGGCAACCACATTAACATAACATGGAAATTTCAGAGCAACGGCAGCAGCTCGTTCAGCGCTGGCTCTGACGATCCTCCGCTCACGGGCTGCCTCAGGCACACGACAGAAGCTACCTGCTGGAACGCCAGCACTAACGGGGAAACATGCTACTGGGATAATTTCCTGAAATCATGCCAACAAACTGTAGGCGGAGGAAGCAGTGGGGGAGGAGGAGGGGCAGGCGCCAGTAACAAGACAGACTGCTTTGTTTTTGATGGCAACAAGGCAGGGTGTGGGAACATAACTGTTTGCCAGTGGTTCGACTCCCAAAGCTTTTGCGACCCTAATCCCAGCTTTGACTATGCCAAGGGCGTAACCTGCCCAAGCTTTGTTAACAGAAGCGTTTGCAACAACCAGCCCTTCACCTCGCCGTTATGTACATGGAACGGCACAGGTGGGGGAGAACTGCCAGTGGGTAATTGCAGCGCTAACATCACTAAAACATTCACAAACCTTCCTTCAGCGCCTTTCAGCAATTGCGAAGCAGCCCCTCTCCAAGCCAACTGCACCTCGCTTATTAACTCTTTTTTCATGCCCTGTGAGTGGGATGGCAATAAGAGCAAATGCGTGTCCAACCTGCACGGCATCTTTGGCGGTGACAGCGGGGGGAATTATTTTGATATAAACACAAAGTCATCTTGTGAGGCAGCTGGAGGCACATGGAAAACAGAGCAGTATACCTACACGGACTCGTACGGCACCACCCAAACCGCATCAAGCTCATGGTGCGAGCCCTCATTCGGCAATTTTGGCAAGGAAAGCTGCAATGATGCCTGCTGGGCATGTGAGAAGCAGACTGACGGCACTAACTGGGCCGATGCGGCAACAGCGACGCAGAAATGCACAAACTCTTCATTGGGCTTCTGCAAGTTCATATCAGATACCAATGCATGGAACGGCCAAGGCTGGTGCGAGCCTGAAAGCTACATCAAGTTTGGATTTGCTGATTGCAGCACTAACTGCTTTGGCTGCTTCAAGAATGACACGTGCAAGACAAGCAATGCTAATTGCTCTTGGATTCCTGACTCATTCAGCTTTGACACCAATGGCAACGGAAACTTTAACGCCTCTGAGGACGGCTGGTGTGACAAAAAGCTTGTTGCAGAGAAGAAAGATTGTACAAAAAACTGCATGGCTTGCCAGAGCCAGAATACCTGCGATGGAGCCTATCGGTCTGCGGCGAACTGCACGTGGAACACCACAGCCTCTTTTGTATCATTCTGCCACTTAAACGCGACATTACAGGAAGTCTGCTTCTTGCCGGGCGATGAGGATAAAGATGGCCAGTTTGACTGCGCGGATATTGGAAGCTGCGCTGATGACCCGTACTGCGGCTTCGGCTTTGGCAGTGGTGCTGGTGGCAACGGCACAGCCCTTGGTGCAATAGGGGCAAACACTTGCATACAGAATGACAACAACCAGGGCCTTTGTGAAGCCCAGACAGGCACAGGCCCGTTAGCTGACGACCTTGTTTGCTATTACCACCCTGCCCCTGGACAGGAAGCCCAGTTCCCTGCTGTTGGCTGGTGCGACCCTGTATTCGAGAAAAACATGATTGGCGGGATGCTCGTTGACACCCCTCCTGAAATTATCGGCATTGACGACCTTAATGACAACGTCTCAGGCCAGAACTGGACAGACATTAGCGGCGTGGGCATTCACGAAAGCCCTGGAGCGCAGGACAAGCTCGACATAGGCTTAGGCATGAAAAACCTCTCGCACTTTGCAGGCTGTAACAAGGTTGGCAGCTTCAAAGCTTCCACTCAAAACCTCACGGCAAAGTTTTACCGCTTTATTGATTCTGACAACAATGCAAGCTCAGGCTGTTGGGTTAATGGCTCACTGCCTGCTGGCGCGCAGTTTAATGAGTCTGGCTTTGACTACAAGTTCTTCTACTCGGAGAACACAACAAGCGGCGATTTCAAGGTTGCTTTCAAGTGCTCCTCAGGAACATGGGTTCCTTATTCGGCACAGCTTGCTGTTATGAAGGAACTGTGCGTGCTGCCAACTGGAAGTTTAAACCTTGGTGTGCCAAGCGAGTTTGTTCCAAGCAGCGCTCAGGTGCTTGTTATCAACAAGGTTGACATTGGCAGCCCGAAGAATGCTATCAGAATCCTAGTTATGGTTGCAAACAGCAGCGGCAACCACACAGACCTCACCGAGGCTGGCTCTGGAAGCAATGAGTCAAACCCTGTTGACTTGGCCGGGCCATTCTATTACACTCCCGGCAGTATTGACAAGAAGTTTGAGAACTGCCAGGCCACCGGACAGGATAGTGATGGTGATGGCCTGACAGCAGACAACGACCCTGACTGCACATTATTCAAGAAGTTTGGGTTTGTGCCTTTTGAGGGCGGCACACAATGCAAGGACGGCAAAGACAACGACAACAACGGCAAGGTTGACTGCGACGATGTAAGCTGCAAGTATGACCCGTTTAGCGGCTGCGGCTTTGGCATGAGCTGCGACCCGACTGACAAGAGCCCGCCAGGCCAGAAGTGGTTAGAAGCTAACGTATGGCCAGAGGGAGCATCGATAGCGTTTGACTCTGACGAGCCAAGCAACGGCACAGTCACGTTTTACAGCAACGACAGCAAGTGCTTAACCCTCAATTCCACAATAAAAGACTCCGGACTGACAGATACGACCATAGGCAACGAATACAAGTCGTGGCACGACACCGTGTTGGATAAGGTCAGCATAAACGCAACCCTAAGTACAAACAAAACATACTACTACAAGTTCAAGATGTGCGACCTGTGTGGGAACTGCATGTCAAGCGCCTGCCTTAACTTCACAACCGGCACAACATACAGCGATTACGTGTTCAAGCCTGTTCCGCTGGCAGGGCTCCAGATAGACATCCCGCAGCTTGGCGTTTCTGGCGATAGCATGACTTACGGCAAGAAGGTAAATGCCTCAAATGCCCAGAACATTGACATAACAGTCAAGGACCCGACCATTGGCTACAACATCACATTGCACAATGTTTCAGTATTCTCAGCAGCCACGATTAATATAACTACTCTCTACTCTTCAAACTCAACAAGCAAGCTTGTCGGAATTAACAGCACGAGCTGGAGCACCATCCTGCAAAAGCTCGGCGTCAAGTACGTCACCATAGCAATCCCTGACAATGGCACAAAGCTTGTGAAATGTGACGAGGACAATGTCTCGAACTGCGCTGATGTAACCAGCAACGCCAGCTGCACCTTCGGCACAGGCGTAACTAATTGCACGATACCTGTAGGGGCAGGCCTGGGCTTCTCGTATTATAACGTACAGGGCACAAAGACCTTCACAAGCGGAGGAGGCAGCCCGTCGCCAAGCAGCAGCAGCGGAGGCGGTGGCGGAGGGGGAGGAGGAGGCGGAGGCTCTGCGCTTGTTTCTGAAAGCTCGCTGCTGCAGAAGGTGCTGAGCATAGGTGATTCTGGAACGTTTACGTACAAGAAATTCGCCAGCCTGGGAGTTTACGAAATAGTTGCCGTAGCCGGTGCTGCTGCAACCAATCCTTCAGTCACTGTGAGGGAAACAAACCTGGCTGTAAATGTCGCACCACCAATCCAAAAAGAATCTGGCAACGTGTACAAATATCTGTCAATAACAAAAACTGAACTCGCAAGCATAACAAAAGCAACTATAAAATTCTCAGTCCCAGACAGCTGGTTCGAAAACAACACCCTAGACCCAACAACCACCACGCTCAACAGGCTAGTTTCAAACAACTGGGTTAAGCTGCCAACAAAACAAACAGCCACAGCCTCAGCAGACGCCAGGTTCACAAGCTACGAAGCAGAAACCGAAGGCTTCTCAACTTTCGCAATAACAGCAGAAAAAGCGAAAGCCAAGCCGGTTGCAAAAGCTCCGCCTGTTCCAACAGCTGCTGTTGTTCAGGAAATGCCTGCTGCACAACAACAACCTGAAGAGGCACAACAGCAACCAGCTGAGTTTATAAAAGAAAAAGTAGGTAGCTTGGGCTTCGCCGGCAGGGTTGTCTGGGCACTTGTTTTGCTTGTTGTTGGAATTTTAGTTGTTGTTGAGGCCATGCACTTCATGCACGGGAAAATGCCAAAGATGCCAAGTAAATAATGGTTAATAATCAGTCACGGTCTACGTCTTCAAGATACATTTCTGCCCCAAGCGCTGCCTGGCAGCCTGCTTATAGAAACGTATTTATACAATACATTATTTAGGTAGACCCCAGCAAAAGAGGTGTGCACTCTTGGCCAAGCAAACCAAAAATCGTAAAGCGCAAAAATCAAGAATATATATTT
>CAZBFZ010000057.1:0-5694 GCA_964491245.1 uncultured Methanosarcinales archaeon | reverse complement strand
GGGCTTTTGGCGGGAACGCAATGATGTTTTACGGCTATAAGGATGAAACAAAGGATATTGACCTTCTGTTTGACGAGGTTGAGGACAGGGCGGAATTCATAGAGGCAATTGAAAAAATTGGCTTTATAGAGGGAGGCTTGCGCAACATTTACGTCCCCGAAAAGCTTAGGGACAAGCATAAGCCGCTTATCTACTTCAGGTATGACATCCGGTTTGACTTGTTTGTCAAAAAAGTCTTCAAGACCTTAATCAGCCCGAAAATGAAGGAGGACGTTTTTGCAGTACACGACTTTAAGGGCAAACACAACTTGCGTGTGAAAGTCCTCAGGAAAGAACACATAGTGCTGCTGAAGGCAGTTACCGAGAGGCAGAACGACTTTGATGACATCCGCACAATAATTGAAAAAGAAAAGCGCTTCAACTGGCAATACTTGGTTGACGAAGCAGCCTGGCAGCACCAGCACGGCGACAGCTGGGTGCTCCTTGACGTTGAGAAGATGATGAAGGAGCTGAAAAAGTACGTGTTCATAGAGCAGAAGTATATGAAGCAGTTGTACACGGCAGCTTCGGTTTCCGGCAAAAAAGCGTAAGCACAGTTAAAGAGGGAAAATGGCTATAGACGTTGCAGTAGCGCACAAAGATGTGTTGGCGTGGCTAATCAGGGCTAGCCAGCTTGCTGAAAAAGCCCTAAGAAACCTCAACAGTGGCAATCCTTACGATGCAATAAGACTTATAAAAGTAATCGCAAAAGTTGACGCAAACGCGCTTGCGGTCGTAACCAGAGTTCCGAACTACGAGACGCACGTGAGGCAGGCGCACGTTGAGCTTACTAATGAATGCAAAGCGATACTGGCTACCGCGCAAACAGCGTTGCAAACAGTTTCTCCAGAGCTTCTGAGCTGGTCTCCTGAGAAGGTTGCTAAAGTGCAGGCACTATTCCAAGAGGCTTTGACTGAGCTTGACAAGGAACTAAAAGCTGAAGGAGAAGTGCAGTACTGGATTTTGGAAGCAGAGAAGTCTTTCGTCAGGGAAAAGGCTTGGACTTATACGAGGTCTGGCTTAGAGAACGCGTTTGCGACTCTAAATTCTTTAGTTAAAGACGAGGCTGCGATGAAGCAGACGATAGATAGGCTCACGAGTGTCTTCAGAGGGGTAAAGCACACAAATCCGAACCAGTTTCTGCAGGACTTGCTAAAACGGCGGCTGCAGACCAGAAATGCTGTTAAGTTTATACTTGAAAACGCATTTAAAAGTGGTTTCACCTTTACGGGGCATGATTGGCGTGCAGAACTTGCCAAAGTTTCAGGTTTGCCACAGCAAAATATTGAAGAATTGAAAGCAATAAAAGAACAGTTGCTGGCATCGACAATTTTCGTAAAACGAAACATTAGTTACCCTAAGCTCTCACAAGTACTGAACAGGTTGGTTGGGCTCGGTAAGCACGCAAGAACCGTTGAAAGGGCTATTGAAGTTGCGGAGGCAACAGTTAAGGGGACAGAAAAATCAGGAGAGGAACTTCTGCGCGAGTACTGGGAAAGCCGCGTCCGTAACGGCTTTGTTTACCACGGCACTTCCTCAATATTTATGGAAAACATTCAACGCTTCGGCCTGAGTTCAGAAGGCATCGGCTCGGAGAACAGCCCCTTCAAGCCAGAGGACTATCAGCTTTTCCTAGAAGTTTCAAGAAAGGCTTACGGTGCAGACGCGCCACACTTAAAGTACTTTACCCAAGACGTCACGCAAGGCTTTTTCCTAGAATGTAATTACAGAGCAGCAGTCGGATATGCTAGGCAAGGACCTGAGAGAATACGCTTCATGCTTGACAACATTCGCTCGTTAGAAGAAGAGTTTAGGCGCGGTTTGTTAAGCGGGAAAGTCTCGCAGCCGGAAGTAGACAAGGCAGTGCAAATACTGCGGCGATACGAGGCAATTATGTCTCACCACAGACCGGTTGTTCTGCACATACCTGTGCGTTCTCCTGCACTGTTGGCTGTTTTAAGGCAGAATGGTCAAATGGAGGCTTTAGCTACTGAACTGATTATGAGCTACGACGCCTTTAAGCAATACACCCTTGGCGAACTTAACGCTCTTCACACTGCTGCTCAACAACGCGGCGAGAGGCTTGATCTGGCACTATCACATTATCTAGAAGGCTTTAGCCCCATTGACCGCTTCTTCCACAACAGGCCGCTTAAGGGCGCAATACCTTGGGCAAGCGTCACAAAAGCAGAATACGTCTAATACTCAACAAATCACTATTTTATTGTTACTTCTTAGTGGTTAAAAATAGAAAGATTTATATAGGGGACTTCCCAGAATAGATCCAGAATAAGGGCAGTTTAGGGGGTAAAAGATGGCTTCGGAAATATCTGCAAATGAGGAAAGGAAACTTACACAGCTTGCTGATGGGCTTGTAAATCTGCTTGGTCTGCTAGCTGCTGATGCGTCCTCACAGGAAGGTGAGGTAGGCAGAGGCATCTCCGATTCGCTGCAATTTGGTGGTCGCTTTCCAGCATTCCTGCAAATGTACCTTGATAAGCACATATACTGCGGCATAAAGGAAGGCCCTTACGCTGCATTCAGTGAAGCAGTCCACGAAGCTGACAGGCAGCTTTTGCCAGCGATTGTTAAACAAGTCAAGGAGCGCGGCATCAGGACAGTATACTCCCTAGGCCCAACTCCGGAACTTGACGCAGAACTTCTTAAGATGCTTGCAGAACAGAATATTCCGATAAGATACATTGCTGTTGACATAAGCCCTTCAACGCTTTTCAGGGCAAAGGACGAGATATCCGGCCATATTGGCACGCATAGAGGCAGCGAAGTGACCCTTGACAGGATTCTGGGCAGCTTTGAGGGCGTTAACAGCAGCGAGAAATCCCTGGTCATAATGACTGGCGGAACAGTGTCAAATAATCCTGATTCGCTGTGGGAGGTTGCGGCAAGAATTGCCAAGCCCGGAGGGCTTGTCGTTGCCGACTCTGGCACAACACCGGAACATTCACGTAAAGAGTCAGCATACTGGAAGAAGTACTGGATGAACATGTACAACACACCTGCTCAGAGAAAAATGCTGATGAATGGCCTGAAGGAAACTTTCCCTGACCTCTTTACGCAAGAGAACAGGAGTAGGTGGCAGATGAGGATGAATTATGTTCCTCATACCGCCAGGGAAAACTGGAAGGAACGCTTCACAACCCCGAGGATACAGGTTGAGGTGCGCATCAACAAAGAAATGGATGTAAGATGGGCAGGCAGGGAGTACAACCTCATGCCGTCGCAGGTTATTGTGCCGATAGTTTCGGGCAAGCCGGACAGCCTTTCGTTCCTGGCCAAAACGTCAGATTATGGGCTTAAGCCGATTGCCGCGAAAGAGTCCTCCATTAATTACTCAATAGAGGGTGGGCCTAAGGCGGGAGCAATCTCCGTCCTCTTCGAGGTCAAGTAGCTTTCTCCGAAGTTGCCAGGGCAGGAAGGTAGCCGATAGACCTCACCTCATAATTGAAGTAAATGTCATAATCCACCAGGACGTCGCCAAGCTGCTGCTTGAACTGCTGCATCAATTCATGCAGCTCGTTTGTGTTCCTGACCATGGCCTCAAACTCAAGAGTGTACGGCCCCATTGGTTTGGTAATGTAGATGACGTTTGGATGGTAACTCAGGAAGCCCATCACCCGCGCCAGATTCTTTTCGTCAACATCCTGAAGCGTCAGGAACACCTTGTAATGGTCATAGCCCAGAAGCTTGTTATTAATCATGGCCCTGAAGCCAAGTATGACTTTTTTATCCAGCAGCCTCTTTATGCGGTAGCTGGCAACTTTCGGCGCCAATTTTGTTTTATCCGCAATTTCAACCAGTGAAGCGGTAGCGTCTTTGCTTAGGATATCAATAATTGCGTAGTCGGCATTATCTAATTCCGCTACCTTCCCGCCTTCGCCAACGACGAGCTGGCTCAGGTCAGGCTTCTGGTAAAGGTACTTGTGCTTGAATTCGTGCACCCTGTAGGCTATCGACACGTGCGGGTTCTGGAAGTGCTGCCCAAACAGGTTGTTCAGCTCGTCATAAGTGGCTTCTATTTCGCCCAAAGAACTGGCAAGGACGACAAGCACAATGTCCCACCTTCCCTCTCCCCGGATTATCCATGAAATGTTCTTGTGATTGGCGCAGAACGCAAACAGCTCTTCCTGCTTTTCAGCAGCCATCCTCCTGTACTTGAACAGCATCCTGCAGTAAATAAGCCCGAGCTTTGCCGTGTCAAGCACGGTGTAGTAGCCAAGAACAACTTTCTTTTCTTCAAGCTGCTTAATCCTGTAATTAACAACCTCCCTCGACAAGCCGACTTTTTTAGCTATCGCTGAAAGCGGCTGCCTTGCGCCCATGTCCAGCTCCGACAGTATTTTCCTGTCCTTCGCATCCAGATTTACAGCCATATTTCTACAAAAACTACCTTTTTATTTAAATATTTTTCGCTTTTGTAAAATTTTTGGTAGAATATTTAATATACCTGTTTGCTTAGTGTAGTCACTAATAAGTCAGTAAAATTCATTAAATTTGGATTGGAGGGGATGGAAAATGATTGATGGAAATTCAACTAATCAGGGCGGAAGAAACGGCAAGGCATTGGAGCGGCTCGTTGCGACTTTTTACGGAGCCAGCCCTGAAACGCGCTCAAACATTGTAGAAACTATGCAAATGGTTGCAGACGCCTACCCGGGACAAGATGTGCAGTCATGGGTAACAATAGGAAGGATGCGCGATGCAGTCAGCGGCGGCAACGTTGCGGATTACAACGCTGCAAGGGGTGCAGACCCTAATGGAAAGCTGGCGCGGATTGTTGGCGTGATTTACGCTCGTAATCCAGTAAAGAACGGGAAAAATCTTGAGACGTTTATGGAATTGGAGTCAAGCTATATTGCGGGGCATCCGGATAAATTTTAACTGGCGAGGTGGTTGAACATGACAAACAGGAGTGAAACAAAAAATTTCAGGGCATTGAATGTTGCAGAAGCATTTGTAAGTACGCTTGATGCTCTGCTAAGGCCGGAATTGAGCGAGTTCGGAGTGGCTGAAGCGTGGGTCTCAACTGAGCAGTCAGAGCCGTACGCTGCTGTTACAGTAATCATGTGGGGCAAGAAATCAACAATTTACCGGCTCTCAGTTCCTGAACAGGCCGCAAAATACAAGCTTCCAGTTTCTGAAATGCCCACAAAAGGGAACAGACGTGTCATTGAATTTAACGTTCCAAGAGATGTTGAAGTGGTACAGGTCCGGAGCGGCATTGAAACACTACTTAAAGGTGTAGGCGCGGCGATAAATGCGTCAAAACAGGACGCCTCTGGAATAGCACGCTATGAAGTCAGAAACAGCACAGAAGAAAGGCCTCCTGCTGCGACATACGGCGACAACATTTTTAGGAATCCTGAGCAGCCTGAAGTGGCAAGAACAATTTTCCAGCTTTCGCCTGCAGCGCTTGATAGACTATACGCTGCGCTTAGCAGGGCAAACGGCGGGCTGCCTCCATTCCCTCAACCAATACATACCGCTATGACGTATCTTAATCAATGAAAAAATGCCAGCTTACAACTCACCAGTGAAAGATGGAACTGCAGCAATGGCAAAGCGCATATTATTGCAGCCTGACCTGCCACAGGTTAACACAAGAGAGCTTGTGAGGGTGTGAGGTGAACTGAAATG
>CAZBFZ010000056.1:4313-5764 GCA_964491245.1 uncultured Methanosarcinales archaeon | reverse complement strand
AGGAGAAAGACGTGTCGAGGAAGCTTTATGCGGAGGACATTCTGCTGTTAAGCGAGTTGCAAATGGCTTTGCTGAGAAGGGGCAGGAAGGTTAGCCAGAAAGAGCTCATTCACAACGCCGTAAAATTTGCTGTATCAAACGAAGAAGGGCTGAGGAAGCACATGGAAAAGGAAGACAAAACAAGGGAACTATTTGAAAGATGGATAAGGAAAAAGCCTGTTGACTTCGGAAAAAACTGGCTGGAAGAGATAGATACCACTCTGTGAGAGAACAAAAAATGACTTCAGTAAGGGCGATAATAGATTCTGGTGTGTGGATAGGGGCACGCTACCAAAATGACCAGTACAGGAAAAAGGCGCTGGCCATCGTAGATGCTTTTATTAACAAGCAGATAAAAGAAGTGCACCTGACCGATTACGTTCTTGTGGAAACCATAAACTTCCTGTTGAGAAAAGAGGGCTACGAAACTGCTTCAGAAGCGCTAGACTCGTTTTTGGAGTCAGAAAGGGTAATCATAAGGTACGTTGATAAAATGATGCTCATGAGGATTAGAGAATTGGGGCAAAGGTATAAGGGGCTTTCCCTTACAGATTGCTCTTTAATCGCACTTGCTGAAGAAACGGGCGTGAATGATGTATTTTCGTTTGACTCAGCATTCGACAAGGTAAGAGGCTTACAAAGAAGGGAGGAAAGGCACTGAGGCGGAAATAGCCGCATACAGAAAGTCTGCGCGACAAAGACCTATTCCGATTAATTAACATCATTTTACCCTGAAGAATAAGGCCGCCTCTGCCTGGTGGGCTACGGTGAAAAGCCCTGAATTGGAGATGTCGTTTGCCAGGCGCACCGTCTCGTTAATGCCGAAGCCCCTCGCTTCTATCCCCCCAATCACAACGTACTCGTAGCTGTTCGCTCTCATGAAGCCGTAAAGCTCGGAAGCATTCACGCTGGAAAACCTTGACTTAATCTCGCGGTCTTCCCTGCACCAGCCGCATGAGAACTGGCCATAAGCAATCACCTGGTCCGGGTTGGAAAAAGTGAACACCCTCGTGCCAGCCGGAAGGGTTGAAAGCCAGCTGTAAGCCACAACCTCGCTAGGCACAGGGCAACCGGAAGAAGGCTCAAGCACCAAGCTGCCGCTCCAGAAGGCGCCGGCAGGCCAGCATGCAGTGTTAACGTCGAACTTCTGCTTTGTTGAAGTGAAAAACACACCGGCAACAATGACCATAATCAGAATTATTTTGGCAACCGTAGCTGTTGCCTTGTCAAGCCTGAACATGCTAACCGCATTGAGGAGAGCGAAAAAGCCTTCGGCAGCCAGAATTGCTACCGGAACTGCAAGAATCATCCAGAAGCGGAAAGCGAACAAGCCAATTGGGAGGCCAAAGGTCTTGCTGTTAACTCCCAGGAAGGCAAAAAGAAGCCAGCCGAGAGTAACCGGAAGCCACAGC
>CAZBFZ010000056.1:0-4213 GCA_964491245.1 uncultured Methanosarcinales archaeon | reverse complement strand
GCCGTAGCCAATGGGGTTGTTAATCATGTTCTGGCTGTGGGCAACGACAAAATCCCTGAGCGAGTAAACCCTCGTGGCAGTGCCGCCTTCGGCGTTAAGCGCCTGCGTAATTATGGTCCATGCCTTTGCAAAAAGGTTGCTTGAGCTCGCGATGGCCTGCTCTGCCTCTGCCTGCCCGCTCCGGAAGCCTGCCTTGGAAATGCCTGCAAAAGCCCTAAGGTTGAAAGCCCACCAGAAAAGCGAAAGGGCAACGCCGCCAGCCGCAGCTGCAACGTAGCTAACATTCTGCATAAGCCACGCCTTCCTGTCAGAAACAAAACTTGAAAGCAGCCTAATGCCGAGGTAGACTGCAATCATGGATGAAAGCTTGACAGCATGGGTAGGATGCGCGAGAAGTATGGAAGCAAAACAAACGGCAGCAACAATTACCCACCGCTTATCGCGCTTAATCATCTCAAGCGCATACATCGCCTGGAAGAAAACAGCCAGGGCCAAAGCCGGAGCCCAGATGAAATGGCTGAGGTAAGCAGGCACACTGGCAAGCACAAAAGTCGCAAAAAGCGCCTTTCCGCGGCTGGCTGTGAACTCCTTGGCAAAAAAGTAAAAGAAAAGAACGCTGAGCGAGATTAAAAGGGCATTAAAGAACTTGAGAACCCAATAGACAGATGATGAAGTCTGCGCCAGTATGCCAAGGGTCATGTCGTATCCTGGAGGGTAAGGGTCCATGTACTGGAAATTGAGGTAAGGAGAGTCGTAGGCTGTCTTCTCAATGGAAACGTACTTCGCTGCAGAGGCATGCCCCCAGGGGTCATCATCCTCAAGGTAAGGGTAGCGGAAAGCGCCAGACTCGTACATGAACAGCGAGAAAAGAAAGACGACCAGCACGGCAAGGGCATTCAAGTTAGAAACCGTCAGCTTCAGCGACAGCTTCGGAAGCTGCCTGCCGCCCTTCTTGAAAACAAGCCAGTATAATGGCACGGCAACCGAGGCAACCAGGAAAATCCTGTAATCAATCGGGATGCGCAGCGCGTTCAGGATTATGCCAAGCAGGATGAATGCTGAAAGGCCGAAGCCAATGCGCATGGCGTTGCGCTCAAGGAAGCTGTCGCTCTCCTTCACAAACCTGGTTATTGCAAAGCCCAGCCCCCACGTGTACACAAAAAACAGGACAGCAGTCAGCAACGACATCAGATGGAAAGCGGCTGCCAAGGTATATAAATTTATTTGACGAAGCGAAGGAAAGTTTAAAAGCACGGGTAGAAACCATTGCAAAATGCAAGTTGGGGAGGAAAGTCCAGTTGCAAAGCTAGCCAGGCCTGCGACAGCAGTACTTCTGGCAGCCATGATTGTGGCGCTAGCTGCGCTGCAGCTGCACACAATCCCGACAGCAAAGGAATGCCTGCTTGAAAAGGCAACAGGCCATTCCGGATTTGGAGCGCTATTGGGCTGCTTTGGCGCAAACACAATCTGGCCGATGCTGCTGCTTTTCCAGGCAGCGCTGTTCCTTATAATAGTTGAAGTGTTTTACGGAAGCGCAAGCGAACTTTTCGAAACTGTGTTTGCAAGCAACAGAAAAACTCTCTTTCTAGTTGCTGCGGCTGCTGCTGTGCTTACCCTTTTTTACATCGCGCCTGGAGATGTGCTGCTTGGGGATGCCTACCTGTTCCAGCCAGCTGCGCAGATATTCAAGGACGCAGCCACCCAGGGAATACCGCACCACACATTCTACTGGTATGGCGGAAGTGCGCATTTCGAATACTACGGGCAGCTTTACTTCGCAATTGCGGCAGCGGCAGATGTTGTCCTCAGCGACATGAATTTGACATTAAAAATAGTCAACTGGCTGCTGCACATGGCAGCTGCGGTTGCAGTTTACCTCCTCGCCCTTGAGCTGACAAAGTCCAGAAAGGTATCGTTTGTTGCTGCTATTGCTTACTCTGTAAGTTACGAGCACATCGCCAGGATAATGCTGCACGGCAGGCTCATGAACTCACTGGCATACTTTTTACTGCCACTGCTGCTGCTGATTTTCGAGAAGCACATAAAAGGAAAAATAAGCAAAGTTGCTGCCGTGGCCGGATTATCACTAACGGCTGCCGCTATCTTCCTGAACAACCCCGGAGACGGGACTTTTCTGCTTGTAGCGGCAGCAGTTTACTCTGCGATAAGATTCCTGCAATTGGCACAGCCGCAAAAAAAGACCGCCATGTTGACAGCTGCCATTACAGCAGCATTCTTCATACTCCTGACAAGCTTCTGGACACTGCCTTTCGTGCTGGAAAGAGCAGCAGTCAATGCCGGCGCAAGAGTTGGAGAGCTCACCAGCATAAGCTTCAGGCCTGAAATCCTGAAGGACATAGTAAGTTTTCCGGGGCAGAAAGGAATAGCCATGGTCTACTACCTTGGGATAGTTCAGATTGCACTGGCAGCCATTGCTGCGATACTCATAATTAAGCGGAAGAGAAATCAGGCGCTAACCGCTGTTGCCATAGCTGCCGCAATAACCCTTTTCCTCATGCTTATGCAGTCGCCAAGGTATGCGCCTGCCTTTGTGCTGGCGCTGGCAGTTCTTGCAGGTGTAGGAAGCGTCTACGCAGCACAAATACTGGCAGCCAAGGCACGAAGCGCGAAGCTGCTGAGATTTGTAACAGCCGAGCAGATTTTCCTTCTGCTGGCAGCGCTCATCGTGCTTGACTCGGCAGCCGCCATAATGCAGCCGTACTACCCTGACTTTTCCGCTGAAAAGAAAATCTTAGCTGACAGAATACCCACAGAAGCCGGCTTCAGGACTGTAGACCTGCACAGCGACAGGAGAACATTCTACCCATCACTCACTTACCTGGCGACAAAGACAGAATCCCTGTTCGGCTCGCTGCTGGAAGGGGCGCCAAAAAGCACCAACTACGCCATTGCAATTGCAACCCGGGCTGCAAAGGAGCACTACGATGACGGCAAAGGCTTTTCCAACCAGACACTTGACGGGCTCTACCTTTTCAATGTAAAATACGCCGTGCTGCACCCTGAACAAAAACAAATGGGCAACAAAGGCAGAAACTTCAGGGCAGCAGTTGGCCTGGAAAAACAAATGGCAGTGGTTGAGCTTGAAAACAGCCCAGTGATAGCTGCAAAGAAAGTAAGGGAGTACAGAAACGACGAGCTGGAAAGGGAGGAAAACTACTTCCTCCGCGAGAGGTTCGAAACGAGGCAAATAAATTACGGAATCACGGACGAAATAACCCGATTGATGAAAATAAACCGGGGAAAAGCAACGGCAGAGGCAATACTGGTAAAGGAAGCAGCAGCCGATGGCGAAACGGCAGGCGGCAACGAGATTGAAATAAAAGTTGTTGCTGTTGAGACAAAACACAGCCGCGTCAAACTGAGTGTCGAGCAAAGCAGCGACGCATTCCTACAGCTCAGCTACTCGGCAAGCCCTGAAATAAGCGTTATCGTTGACGGCAAAGAAACGAGCCATTACACGACAGCAATAAACACAATGGCAGTCAAAACGGGCAAAGGCAAGCACACAATAGAAATAGTTGCCAGCCCGTCAAAGCTCAGGAGAAGCCTGTTCGTTATTGCGGCTGCCGCGGCTGTCCTGCTCATAGTGAAGCTGTTTGGAAGGCACAAAATTTTTAAGCGCGCCTGAAGACGCCAAGCAACCGGGAAACCAAGATGACAGGCACAGACAAAACGTACGATGTGGCAATAGTAGGAGGGCTTGGCCACGTCGGGCTGCCCCTGGGGATAACCTTTGCAGATGTTGGAATGAACGTATGCCTTTACGACGTGAACAAGGAATATGCTGAAACGGTAAAGCGCGGGGAGCTGCCGTTCATAGAATACGGCGCAGAGCCACTCCTGAAAAAAGCGCTTGCAAACAAAAAGCTAGCCGTCTCGATGGAGCCAGGCGACCTGTCAAAAGCAAAGCACATAATCATAGCAATAGGCACGCCAGTTGACGAATACCTAAACCCGAAAACAAGGCAGTTCCTGGAAATAGTCGCCAAGCTGAAAAATCACCTCAACAGCAGCCAGACAATCATGGTAAGAAGCACGATCTACCCAAACACGTGCAGGCAAGTGCTTAACGTTCTAAGCGAGAACGGGAAAGAACAGTGGCACGTAGCATACTGCCCGGAGAGGATAATACAGGGCTACGCAATAAGGGAGCTCAGGGAGCTTCCGCAGCTGGTTGCAGGATTCAGCGAAA
>CAZBFZ010000055.1:0-5825 GCA_964491245.1 uncultured Methanosarcinales archaeon | reverse complement strand
AGGAGAACAACATCCCGTTCCATGATGTTAATGTCGCGGCTGACCACAAGGCAGCGCAGGGCATGATTGAGAAATCAGGCCAGATGGGAGTGCCAGTGACAGACATTGACGGCACAATCATTGTCGGCTTTGACAAGAACGCGCTCAAGAAGGCGCTCAGGCTGAATTGAAGGGAAAGTTCCACAACATTTAAATTTACAATCCGCGATTAAGCCCTCCATGAATGTCCTGTTCATCTGCAACCAGAACCAGAATAGAAGCAAGACAGCGGAACGCATCTTCAAAGGAAAATTCCAGACTAAATCTGCAGGTCTTTACAATGAAGAGCCTGTCAGCGAAAAGCAGCTTTCCTGGGCAGATGTGGTTGTGGTTATGGAAGACGCGCAGCGGAGCGAGCTGGCAAAACGGTTTCCAAGGCAGTACATGCAAAAGCGCATTCTTTCTCTAGGCATTCCTGACATTTACAGTCACGGCCAGGCTGAATTAGTAAAGGCGTTGCAGTCAAAGGTTGATGAGCTATTTTTCACATCACAAGTAATACCCAATCACCGGCACCATCAGGCAGGCCATGAGCAGCTGCCGGCTTGACTTCATCATGACAGGCACGAGGCCGATTGCTGTCGCAACAGCCAGGACAAGCAGCCCAACGGCTCCTGAAACGGCGCCAACAAAGGCCGCGAGAGATGCTATTATGAGCCAGCTAAGCAGGGCGTAATTTGCCTTTGCTACTGCCGCAATGAATGGGCGCGAGATGACAATAACGCTGATGCAGGAAACCGCCGCGGCAGCAACTGCAACAGCAAGGAGCATTGCGGTTGAAGCAGGGCCAATGCTGAAAATCTCTCCCATAACGGCTATTGAGCCGTTCCTCGCTTTTCCGAACGAGTAAAGCGTCAGGACTGCAAAAAGCATTGAGGCAGAGGATATTACTCCCAGAAGGAACATGTAAGATGACGCCTTTAGTCTTTTCAGCGCGGTTGTGCCGAGCATGGCCGCCTGCGCCGGGCCCAGCGCCGGAAACAAGCCCATCAGCGAGCTCGAAAACAGCCCGGTGGCGATGAGCTTTGCCATCCGGAATGGCTTTTTTATCTTGATCTGGGCTTTTTGCTGCTGCATAGGGAATGCTGACCTGTTCAGCAATCCTCCAATGAGCGAGCTGAGGCCGAACAATCCTGAAAACATCGGCAGCAGCGGCTCATTGATGCTTGGCAGGCTGAAAACAGCAAGCCCAAACAGCCCTGAAAGCAGCAGCGTGAGGGAGTTCATTGCTGTGCTGCCAACGCTTTTGTTGCGGAAAAGCTGAAATGCAATCACTACAGCCAGAATCAGCCCTATGTGGCTCTTGGTAGCCAAAAACAGCGGCTTTATTGCCAGCAGCAGCATCGGCGAAAGCAGGACAAGCGCCATAACGCCTGTCAGGCCGCCAAAAGCTGCGAGGAGAACGGCCTTCCTTCCCTCTCCGCGAAGCAGCATCCTGTGCCCCGGCAGAACAGCAAGGGCAGCATCTGACTCTGAAAAGCCCAGAAAGACAGATGGTAGGAACTCGTGGAAGACGTGGCTTATTGACATGGCAAGCAGAAAGACAGCCACTGCAAAATTGCCATCGTGGCTAAAGCCGATTAGCGAAGCCACGAAAACCGCTACGAGGTTTATGTGCAGTCCTGGAAGGATGCCTGTGAATATGCCGACAATGACTCCTCCAAAAGCCGCGGCAAGGTAAAGCAGGATATTGGCTGAGCCTTCCATCTTAACCACCGCTGCAGCCGCAGCTTAAGGTGCTGTTAAGAATCCGCAGCTTATTAACGACGAAGGAAGGCTTTCCCTTGTACTGCCTCAGCTCGCCAACGGCTTCAACTTCGTTGAACCTCTCGAGGCCAAGCTCTTTGATGTAGCTGCTGTCAAAGCTCACCGCTTCAACCGGTTGAATAGCGCCAAGCTCAATGGCAGCATAATTCTTGGCAATGTCCACAGAATTGACAAATCCTCGGACTTTCACTTTTTGGGCTGTACCGCCAAGATCTGCTGCTCTGGCTTCGGTGACAGAAAGCTGCACAGGCTCGGCAACTGACGCTATGACAAACAGGGCGGCAACGCCGACAGCAGCCAGGATTACACAGCAGGCCTTGATGTTTTGCTCCGACAATATCATAATGCCACATAGACAGCTGCGGTTAATGAACCTTCGCCACGAAAAGTTGGAAATTTTGCGCCGCAGCCGCAAACAAACCGGAAATCGGCGGATGAATTTCACAAAAAAGGCTTTTTGAGAGAAATAATCCGGATTTGCAGGAAAAAATTTGCTGCTGCCGTCAGACTTCGTCAGTCCTCCAGTACGGTAGTATGGCTGACTTTTCAACAGGCGTTCTTTTGCCGTTTAAGTAGTCGAGAATTCCGAGCCACGCTATCATCGCAGGGTTGTCAACAAGGAACTGCCTTTCCGGGAAGAACAGCTTCGCTCCCCTTTCCTCGCACATTATCCTGCACATCTCCTGCAGCCTGGTGTTGCACGCAACCCCGCCTCCAAGCAGCAGCTCGCTCTTTCCTGTGTGGGCCAGCGCCCTTTCGGCAACCTCCACAAGCATTGCAAACGCTGTTTCCTGCAGGGAGTAGCACAGGTCCTCCTTGCTGCCGCCTTCGTCGTATTTGCGCTTGATGTTTGTAAGCATCCCGCCAAAGCTCACGTCCATTCCCTTTACCACATAGGGAAGCTCAACGTACTTCTTTCCGGCTGCCGCGAGCTTCATTATTTTCGGCCCTCCTGGGAATCCTATGCCGATGTGCCTTGCGAACACGTCCAGCATGTTCCCCACGCCAATGTCAAGCGTCTCGCCAAATATGCGGTACTTCCCTGTTTCAAAAGCAATGACTTGCGTGTTAGCTCCAGAGACATACAGCAGCACAGGGTCTTTGGCTGCTGTGAGGAGCTTGCCAATCTCAAGATGGCTGGTGCAGTGGTTCACTCCAACTAGCTGCTTTTTGTGCACGAGCGAGAGCGTTCTTGCGGCTGCCGCTCCTATTCTGAGGCAGTGGCCTATGCCCGGGCCCTGGGAAAAAGAGATAATACCGATGTCCTTCATTTTCATTTTTGCAGCTGCTAACGCTTCCGCTATCGCCGTATCGCATACTTCAACGTGGTGCTCGGCTGCCTCTGCAGGGATTATGCCGCCGGATTTTGTAGTGAACTGCTTTATCACGTTAGCAATGATTTTGCCGTTTAGTTTGGCAGCTGCAGCTAATTTAGTAGTTTTGCAAGTAGCTATTCCGACACCGAAAGTATCTCTGCCTTTTAGAGTGCAGTACTTTCAATGCCGAGGCAGGTTAGTTCTTTCATTTTTGCCACGAATGGCTGGTGTTTGCGTGCCTTTTTTAAATCATGCTGTCGGAGCGGCTTTGCTCGTTCAGCATAACTGCAGCTATAACTATGACAAAATATGCTGCCAGGGGGACGAAGCTGGGAATTGCTGCTCCGGTGTGCCTGAGCAGGAAAGCCGCAGCGTCGAGCACAACAAGGACAGTTGCGGCGTAGAATGTTATTTTAAAAGCATCAAGCAGCCCTGTGTCCTTTTTCGTGATTTTGAGGACAACATAATAGATGACCGCAGCTGCCGCCGAGACAGCAAAGTATTTGACTGCCATTGACGCGAACAGGAAGATTGCAAGCCCTGGCAGCAGTAGCAGGATAAAAGCCGGAATGGCAGCCCTGTTTTCCCTTGCTTCCTTCGCGAGGTCTATCCCTTTTAGGGGCATGGCTTTTTGCTTTACTCCCAGAATGCTGCAAATCTCCTCCCTGAAGAAGCAGATGAAAGGCCTGGCGCGCAGCTCGGTGCTCGTCAGGACAAGGTCGTATTTGCCTGCTGCTGTTGCGTCAGCTGTTGTGTTGACGAAAACTTTCGCGTTGCCCAGCCAGAAGAGCTCTGACTCGATTGGGCTTTTCGTGGCTATCTCTGCATTTATTGTTAGGTTTGAGAATTTGTCAAAGGGCAGCTGGCCGTTGCCGCCAAAATTCGCTATGGATGGGATGGCTGCCGCAGCCATTGCGAGCGCAACAACAAGGACAAGGTAAAGCAGCTGCACAATAACCGACTGCAGCGACTTTTGGGTTATGCCCTTGTAGGAAAAGGGGTTGAACGCGTTTGCAGCAGCAATGAAGAATACCGCCGTAGTTTTTGCTGCAGTGAATGTTTTCTTTATCATTTCGGTTTTCCCCTATGGCGCCGGGAAAGGCGTCTCTGGGCAGGCGGGGGGCGGCCCGAGTGTGTAAAGGTAATCTTTCTGGCTGTTTGTCAGGTTGTATTCGATGGAGTGGTAGGTGTCTATTGCGTAGTTGAAGAACTTTGTGCCGTCGCTTTCTGTTGTTACGCATGTAACGTTCCACATTGAACCTGTCATTGAGGGCGTGCACCTGTTCGCTGCGCCATAATAGCACCAGTCAACGTAAGGCATCTCCCTTAAGCCGTTTACGCTGGCCATCGTTACTGGGTTTATGAGGCTTTCTACCCCGCAGCACGGCGACCTTTCGTCCCTGCCGTAGAAGCGCATGAGGAAGCTTGAGGCGTTCTTGTCATGCCTGTAAAGGCGCCACTCTACCTCGTGGTAAAAGGATGAGATGTTCCATGATGTCAGGTTGGTTGAGTTGAAGTAGTTTGTGTATACAACTCCGCCATCTTCGGCTGCTGCAGCGCTGCCAACGGCGTAAAGAGGGTCAGGTATGCCCTCAATGCCGAATATTACGCTTACGTTTTCAGAGTTGTTAATCATGACGTCGCCAACGGTTATTGAATAGTTCACGCTTATGTTGGCACCAAGCCGCCAGGGCCCGGTCCGGTTGTCCTGAAACAGCTGGATGACCATGTTGTTGTAGTCCTTGTTGAATGTGGTGTTTATCCTGAATGCTGTGAATGACGCGTTTTCCATGTCGCGCAGCTTCTTCGTGAGGTTCCCGTCCCTCATGACTGCCTTACCGATGCACTGGTCAACCCCTTCATGTATGCCTGGGTTGTTTACGTCTGCAAGGACATCGCTGTTGCACGGCGTATGGCCTGCCAGGCCGCAGCACATTGTGCCGTTTATTATCATCTCTTTCAGCGTGGCGTTGAACTTCTGGTCAGCGTCCGCTCCCAGGAAGTAGTTGCCCCTGAGTTGCATGTACTCTGCCATTGCGTAAAATGCGCTGTAGGTTGCAACGTAGAGAGCTTGGGGCAGGTAGCCGTATTTGAGGTCGCGAGCGTGCGAGTTGGCGAGGTCTGCCTTTGCCTGCGTCAGGGGAGTTTGCTCCTTTGTTGTCACGCTGGTTGGCGTGCCGTAAGTTAGCACGAGCACTGCTGACATGAGTATCGCTATTGAGGTGAAGAAGATTCCCCTTTTGCTGCCAATAATCTTTTCCCAAGTTGACATTTTTATTGCCACAATCTTACTTCAGCTATTGTTGGCCCGTAGACGAGGGCTGTTCTGTTGACGACGCCGAAGATGAGCTTTTTTGACGACACAAGCACGGCGCTGGAGTTTTCGCTTTTGATGGTCCTGTTGTAGATGAGGTCGTTGTTTACGATGACCTCAAAGCTGTACTGGTTCGGGATGAGGGTCTGGGTTACGTTTTGGAGTAGCAGGAATGCCTGGCTGCGCCTGTCGGTGAAGTAGAACTCTGTTACCTGCTGCAGGATTGTGTTGTCAAGGTTTGTTATGTTGCCTGCCCTTGACATGTTGATTATCAACTGGTTGTTGAGCTCGCTGAGCTTGACCTGCGAGAGGGACTCTGCCAGCCCTTTTGACGCGGTTTCTGACTGCGAAGTGTAAGGAACGCTTGTCCTGGCTGCGAGAACTATGAC
>CAZBFZ010000054.1:0-5843 GCA_964491245.1 uncultured Methanosarcinales archaeon | reverse complement strand
GTGACGAACTTCACGTTCTTTTCGGTGAAGAAGCGGAGCGAGCCTTTTGGAAGCACGAACGTTCCCAAAATGCTGAGCTTTGAGCGGATTTTGTACGCGAGGATGCGCTCCTCGTTCTTGTCAATGCTTTCAAGCTCCCACTTGACAACCGAGCCCCTGCCGGAATTGAAGATGGTTGCCGGCTTCAAGGTGCCCATGGAGTCGTGCTCAACCTCTGCAATCATGGGAACCCTGTCCATTACGGTAAGCTTGACGTACGGGTCTGACGAGCGGTTCTTAATGCGGAGGATAACTTTCAGCTCTGATATGCCCCCTTCCTTGTAGCTTATGGCGCTTGCCTCCTTTATCAGCCTGACAGGGCTCTGGAAGAACCTGTAAAGCCCAAAGAAAACCACGGAAATTATCAGGAGGTAAAGGATTGAGCGGTAGCTCTCAACCTCTGTTATCGTTATGGTCTCCTGCGGCTCAAGCGAAAGCTCCCACGCCTCGTAGCTGCTGCCGCCCTTGGAAATGGAGTACGACTTTGGCGTGGACGTTGTAAACAGCGACCTGAGAAAGCTTGTGCCTGACTCAATAATCCTGGTGCCCCTCACGTTCCCGTCATTTATGTAGGTTGTCTCGTTAACCCACTTCAGCAAAGAGCCCTTCTTCCCTGACTTCAGGGGCTTGATTTCCGAATAGCTTATGACCTCAAACTTCTCAAAAATAGTCGGCTCCAGGGGCCTGTCATCAATGAAAATAACCACCTTCAGCGTGTCCTTTGCGGGAGGGGTAAGTGGGTCAAGCTGCACCTTTGCTGAGACAGACTTGCTCTCCAGCGGCTGAAGGTTTGTGACAATCTCCTCCCTTATCAGCCCGGTTGATATGCTTGAAAGCGCAACCTTTAGCTCTGAAATGTTCTTGGGATTGCGGTTAATCAGGTTGACCCTGACTTCGAACTCATTCCTCGGGTCAATCTGGGGAGGAATCTCAACTATCCTGCTGACAGCCGCAAGGTACTCCTGAATTAGCTGGTGGGCTGAGCGTATGTTGACAAAGGTGGGCAGGGTCTGGGACTGCTTTCCCCTGACCGAGGACACGTCGATAGCCACCACCCTAAGCCCAGGCGGGAAAGCCGCAGTCGGCTTCAGGAGCAGCTTAACAGCCAGGGAGCCAAAAGCGGGGATGTCAACGCCGGAAAAGTAGTGGTACAACGGGTCTGACTGGGCGCTCCACTCAACGTCGCTGACCGAAATCCTGAACTTGTCCTCGAAGTTGTTCGGGTTAGTGATTGTGAGCTCAAACTCTGCCTGGCCGTCAATGGTGATAGAAGCGTTTACCGCCTTGGCTGTGACCGAAAACGGCTGCGCGCCGTCTACCTCCTGCGCTGCCGTCAGTGAGAATACGAAAACAGAAACCACAGCCGCCAGCAAGCACGTTGACAGAACACGCTTAGTTGATGGCTTGCACGTTTTAAGCATTTTAAGCACAGCTCCCAAAAACAACTTTAAACTGGCTTCACATATTTAAATAGTTTGTGATGCTCGATGCTCACTCTATGCCTGCAATGCGAGCATCCTGATCCCGTAGAAAACGCCAACCGAACCAGCTGTGAGGGAAATTATTCTGTAAAAGAGGTCGCCGCGCAGCTTTATAATTGGGAAGGAGAAAAGCAGCGAAAACGCAACCATGCCAAGCACAACACCCAGGCTGAAGATTCCTGTGCCGAGGATTATCCCGCCAAGGGTTGTAACGCCAAGCGAGGCGGTGAACAGCATGAGCAACTCGTCGTTGCTTGCAAGCCCCTGGATTATGCCAATGCCAAAAATGTGCCTGTGGAAGTGGCCTGCCTCCTCCCTGCCGTGAATGTGCGCATGCGAGTGAGACAGGTTAGAGTGCTTGTGCCTGTGCGAATGCCGAAGCAGGGCGTCCTTCAAGCTTAGCGCGCCAAGCACAACAAGCATCAGCCCGACAGCCTTCTCAAGAGTGGAAAGCCACGACTGCAGCAGCGACTCCCTGAACACGAAAAGCAGGGCTGTAACGGCTGTCGCAGTCAGCATGTGGCCGAACGCCCAGCTGACGCTGAGCCTCACCGACGACTTCAGCGAGGCTGATTTCCTCAGAATGCTCGATACCGCAATGAGGTGGTCTGCGTCGTAGCTGTGCTTGAAGCCCAGAACAAGGGCGAGAAACGCAAACGACAAGTAACCAAGCATTACAACCACCGACACCGGTATTTCTTTTCGTTTTTTGATCAACCTTTTTTAGAAAAAAAGGTTGAATGGGGCCGCCAGGATTCGAACTCCCGCGCCAGAGGGAAAACCTAAGGCGTCCCGGGTTATACCCACCCCAAGGGTATGTCTTACCAAGCTGGACCACGGCCCCGTATTGCAAAAGAACAACTGATTCGTTTAAAAGGATTATGGAAGTTTTGGAATTACGCCGAGATTGAAAAATTTACGAGAAAAGGCCAAATAAGCGAAGAATTTACGGAAGAATGGCAAACTTTACGGGATTGTCCGGAATTTTTTCGGAAAATAGCACGAAAGGCTTATTAAGCTGTAAATTCAGAAATGATTTATGATTGAAAAGTCGGATTTGGCCTACATATTTACAGGAATTGCGGCGTTTGCTGCCGTCTTTTCGGCTAATAACGTAGCCGTCCAGCTAATTGGCAGCATGTTCATTGCCTTGGTAATAATGCTATACGTTAGTGGCGACCAAAATAGAAAAATTAATAAGCGCATAGATGAATTAGAGAGGAGATTCGAAGATGAAACTCGCAAAAGATGAAAAGAAGGAAGGGAAGGCACGCGACCCTTACCTGATCGTGCTGGTTGTGATGCTGATATTCCTCCTTTACTTCTATCTCAAGTCAAAAGGCGTAGTGCCCTGATCAGGCAACAACCCTGCTGACGTGCTGTTCCTTCTGGATTCTGATGACACTCTGGACAAAGCTTTCGATGCGCTCCTCGTGGCTGACTACAATTATCTGGGGCAGCTGCAGCTGGACTAAGACGTCACGGAGCTTGTTGAGCTGCTCCGCGCTGAAGCCGTCAGTCGGCTCGTCAAGTATGAGCAGGTCATTTGTCCGGATTGTTGAAACAAGGTTGTTGATGACCATGTTAAGCGCAAGGCGATAGGCGAGTGCGCAGCTTGTTTTCTCCCCTCCGGAAAGGTTTTCCACAGGGATTTCAAAGCCGTCTGCCTCAACAACAGGGGTGAAGTCATCATCAACCCTTGCTGTCAGGGTTTCATTGCCCATGAGCATTACAAACCATTCCTTGAACAGCCCGTTAAACTCCTGGTGGACCTTCATCATGACATGGCGTTCAATGACGCCAACCAGATTGATGAACATTTCCTCAAGCCAGTAGTTGAGGTTGCTTGACTCGTCCAGCTCTTTTTTTGCGGCTTCCTTCCTGCTGATTTCATCCGAAAGCAGCCTCGCCATGTCGGCAAAGCTTTCCTTCTCCTTGTCAAGGGACGCCTTCTGCATCATGAGCTGCACCCTTTCATTAGCTATCTTGTCAAGGGCAGCCTGCAACTGAATCATATCAGCCTCAACGTCGCCAAACGCCCCTATTTTGGCGGCGAGCTCGATTTTTTTTGCCTCAAGAAGCTGCAGCTCATTGAGGGAGGACTCGGCAGATTTCTCAGCGGCAAAGATAAGCCTCTCCTTCTCTGCCACGATGAAGAGCTTTTCCTTTGATGACTCCAGCTTTTTCTTTGCTGCTGCAAGGGAGTTGAGCTCGGACTGCATCTCGGCAACAGCCATTGTGGAGTATGATGGCTGTTGGGGCTGGATGGCGACATCGAAAATGGAAGCGAGCTCAAAGTATGGCTTCAGCTCGGAAACAAGGGCTGCAGCCGCCTTCTCCTTTGCCTGCAGCCCGCTCAGTTCTGCCTTAAGCGATTTTATTTTTTGCACAGCAGTTGCCTTCTTCTCAGCTGCCGCAATCAGCTTTACGTTAAGCTCTGCAACCTTTGCTTCCTCTTCTGAAGAAATCTTGTGCTTATGGCCATCGGAAACATGCTGCAGGCAGGTTGGGCATTTTGAAAGCGTAGAGATTTTCTGCTGCAGCTGCAAAGATGATGACTTCATTGCCTCATCCCTGCCCATCCAGGCTTCAAGCTCCGACTTGAGCTGCTCGGCAGCGGTGAGCTCGTCCTCAAGGTGCTTTTTATTTTCAACCTCGCTCAGCAGCGCATTCGAAAAAGACTGCAGCCTTGAAAGGGCTGAAGAAAGCTGCCCAGCAGCTGTGGAATTGTCATGAGCAACAGATTTCAGGCTGCTGATTTCTTTTTTTGCAGCGGCAATTTCAGACTCTTTCAGCCTTATCAGGCCTTTTTTCTCTTCTATCACGGCTGTTGTGGCTGCAAGCTGGCTTTTTAGCGAGTTCAGCTGCCGAGATTTTTCCTCAAACGCCTTAAGCGACTCCTGCTGCAGCAGCAGCCTCTTTTGCACCACGTCAATATCCGGAATAAGGGCTGCGATTTTTTTATCCACCCCAGCAAGGCTGTCTGAGAGCTGTTGAAGCTGCTGCTGCTTTGAGGGAAGGTCCTCAATCCTCGCAGAAAGCTCCCTCTTTTTCTCGCGCAATGCTTGCATTACAATTACAGCTCCGTCCCTCACGAGTTTGTACTTCTCAACCTGAAAAACCCTTCTCAGCGTATCAAGCCTCGCCTGAGGGTCCTCGAACAGGATGCGCTTCATCTCCTCCTGAGGGGTGTAAACGGTAAAGCGGTAAATGAGCCCCTTTGACTTCCTGAGCAACTCCTTCGGGTAGCCAAGCATGTCCAGAACCCTTGCCTTGAGTTCGTCGGCGGTGCAGAACTGCTTTATTCCGTCAATAATCAGAAACCCCTCATCCTGCCGTATTGAGTCCTTCAAGCGCTTAAGGTTCCTTTGTATGATTACCTCCTTGCCATCGAGCAAGAACCTGAGCTCAACAAGGCCTGACTGCTTGCCATGGCGAAGCAGCGCCTCGCTGGAAAGCAGCCCCCTGCTGATGCCGAAAAGCGCGAACTCTATCGCGAGAAGAATAGTGGACTTTCCGCTGCCGATGTCACCAGAGAGAAGCACGCTGCCTTCAGGAAACTCAATCTCCTGGCTAAGGTAGCTGCGGATGTTGTGGAGCTTGATTGACTTTATAATCATACTGGGCAGAATGGCTGCTGGCAATAAAAATGTTTTTGTGGGAAAAAAGTTTAAATACGTGAGGACATTTCCCGTTCAAAATGCCAGAAACTCTTGAACTTCGGCTTAGTGAAGTAATTGGCAATGGCAATAACAGAACAATTTCTTTCAGCTTTCGCCCTTTTTCTGGAAAAGGAGAAAGAGTTCCCCTGGTTGAAATTGTGCTTAACGATGATAGAATAGTCGAAATTCCTTTAAATGCCGCCGGGAAATCGAAATATGGCTTGGAGGTGGGCGACCAAAAGCTTGTTGTTTACCCGCGCAGCAGAATCATCCGAGTAGTTAACAGTTCAGGGGAAATTCTGAGAGAGCAAAATTACAAAGCAGGTTATGCCAACGGCGCACAAAGATGAACCATCAGCAGCTGCTGCAAATAGGAATTTTGCTCATCTTTTTCGGGATTATAGCCATAATTATCAGCCTCCTCACCAGTGCTGCCAAAGAAAAAGACAAAAGCAGCTTCAAGTTCTCAATAGTCGGCTTTCTCGGCTTCGTACCGTTCGGGTTCGGCAACGACAAAAAGCTGCTGCTATTTACGGCAATACTAACGATCATAGTGGCTGTTGCAACGATGATTCTGTTTTCCAGAAGCCTGAAGCCGTGAAATTGAACCAAAAAGCTTATATATTAGTTATCTTATTAGTATAATAATTAAACTAAATGT
>CAZBFZ010000053.1:0-5856 GCA_964491245.1 uncultured Methanosarcinales archaeon | reverse complement strand
AGCATTTCTGGTTTGAGAAGTTTCCACAACTGCTTAAGGACATTGAGAACCTATGATCTTGTGCTGACCTTGTCAAACTCTTCCCGCATGTCGCAGAAGATTGCAACGAATTTCTTTGTTGCTACCTCTAGCTCCTTTTTGCCTCTCGCTGTGATTCTGTACTTCTTTTCCTTGCCGCCGTCGCTGAGCTCCTTTATCCAGCCAGACTCGTTCATCGACTTCAGGACAGGTAAATGATATATTTAAATAGACACGCTGTTTTCGGGAGAAAAGGAAATGGACAGCATGAAAGCAGCGCAAATATCAGGGTATGGCGGCAACGAAGTAATTAAGGTAAACAATGCCCCGAAGCCAAGCCCGGCTCCAGGCCAGGTTTTGGTTGAGGCTTACGCGGCAGGAGTTAATCCTGTCGACTGGAAAATAAGGGAGGGCTACCTGCAGCAAATGGCTCCGCTAAAGTTTCCGGCAACCCTCGGAGGGGACTTCTCAGGCAAGGTCATAGAGACAGGGCAAGGCGTATCTGAATTCAAAAAAGGGGATGACATCTATGGGACAGCTATCGTCCTCGCAGGGGGTTCAGGATCTTTTGCAGAGTTTATAACGGCAAATTCTGCTGCAATTTATGCCAAGCCAAAAGGCACAAGCTATGTTGAAGCGGCAGCCTTGCCCCTCGTCGGGGTAAGCGCAACGCAGGCACTCATGGAACACATTAGGCTTTCAAAGGGGCAAAAAATACTAATACATGGTGGAGCCGGGGGAATAGGCTTAATTGCAATCCAGCTTGCCAAGCACTTGGGGACCCATGTTGCGGCAACGGCAGATACTGATGATATAAAATTTGTCAAGGATTTTGGAGCGGATGAAGTTATTGACTACAAGACGCAACGTTTCGAGGATGTGTTGAGCGGTTATGATGCTGTTTTCGACACTGTTGGAGGAGAGACCTATACGAGGTCATTCAAAGTTCTCAAGAAAAGTGGCATAATCGTTTCTATGCTGGAGCAGCCAAATCAGGAGCTCATGAAGCAGTATGGCGTAACTGCAATATCGCAGTTCACCCAGATAAACACTGAAAGGCTGAAAAAACTTGCTGAGCTGGTTGAAAAAGGCGCAGTTAAGGTGCACGTTGACAAGACATTTCCTCTGGAAAAGGCAGCGGAAGCGCTTGAGCACTTGCAGAAGGGGCACCCGAGAGGGAAAGTTGTAGTAGCCATAAAGGGAGGGGAATGATTATGGATATGCCGTGGGGAAGTGATGCTAGCGCTAAGTTCATAACAAATGTTGGCCTGATAACGAGCAACGGGCCAAACGGCCACAACATCCAGGCTGCAGAATGGACCCATCATGTTTCATATTCGCCCGGGATGATTGCGGTCAGCATTGGCAAAGACAGGACAACAAGGGAAAACATCCTTGCAAGCAGGGAGTTTGGCGTCAGCCTGGCGGCAACTGACCAGAATGCCATTGCAGTCATTGCAGGAGGAAGCCATGGCAGGGATGTTGACAAGGTTGGAGCGCTTAAAGAGCTTGGATTCAAGTTCTACAAGGCAAAGAAAATAAACGCCTTGCTGGTGGAAGGGATTGCATTGAATGCTGAATGCAAAGTCGTGGATGTGGTGGAGGTTGGAGACCATACGCTGTTCATCGGGGAAGTCCTGGATGTGAAAATATCGCCAAAAGAGCCCATCATATACCACGGAAACAGGTATTTCAAGCTTGGCGAACTGATTGAAAAGCCTCAGGGAAGCGAGCTTGAAAGAATAAACTCTGTGGTTGAAAAATTCAGGAAAACGTAAGATGCTTAGGAAAAAGTCAGTCATAGCGAATAATTTGTTATTGCAACTAGAAGCCAGCCTTAAGGATTTGGAAGCTGGAAGGATTAAGAAGATAAGATAAATTTTTTCCGAGAAGTCTGAATAATTTTCACAAAAACGGCTTTTTTCCGCAAGTTTTCTTGGCAGCAACGGATAGTTTGCGAATTTTCCGCCGTATTTTCAGCTTTTTCACCGCAAAGCACTTTAAACTTCAAACGACGCTGTAGTCCATGCAGCGCAACACAGCTTCACTGGCAGCGAAGAGAAGGCGCGCCTTAACAGAAGCCATAGCGGCAGCAAAAGGCAGCAAAAGCGAGCTTGAGCTGATAATAAGGACAGAGCACGCAAGGAAGGAGGAGGTCGCTTCACAGCTGCAGCGCATAGGGCAGGTAAGGCATGTATACGAGTTTGTCCCGTATGTAAGCATGAAGTGCGATGCCGACTATGCAGACATACTGCGAAAGGCGTCATCAGGCAGTGTCAGCGACAGCGTGTTTGAGAGAGCTTTCAGAAGCATAATCCCGGCAATAGCAGGCATAGAGCTTTCCAACAGCTTCACGATTCCAAAATCTCCAGCCGCTTCAACTACCGCCGTAGTCATTGCCAAGCCAAAACTAAAGTCGGGATTGTGGAACCTTGACGCAGTAGGCGCATACACAGCCCAGCAGTATGGCTCAGGCGATGAAGTAAAGGTCGCAATCATTGACAGCGGCGTTGACTACAGCCACAGCCAGCTCAGGCAGCGGTTTGGCAGCGACAAGGGCTATGACTTTGTGAAGAATGACAACCAGCCCATGGATGGGAATGGCCACGGAACACATGTGGCCGGAGTCGTTGCAGCAGCTGATTATGGAGTGGCGCCATCCTCTCAACTATACGCGGTAAGGGTGCTTGATGAAAACGGCTCGGGAAGCGATGCGGATGCCATAGCAGGCATTGAGTGGTGCATTAAAAACAGTGTCGACATAGCCAACATGAGCTTTGGAGGGCCGCTTGCCTCACAGGCGCTTGAAGAGGTTTGTGAATACGCCTGGCAACAGGGTATGATTCTGGTGGCTGCTGCAGGCAATAACGGCTACGGCGCAAACTACCCTGCCGCTTTCGGAAAGTCGGTTATTGCTGTTGCGGCTGTTGACGAAAACCTCAGGCATCCGGACTTCAGCAACATCTACGAAACAAACGACATAGCAGCG
The DNA here is from genome assembly GCA_964491245.1 of uncultured Methanosarcinales archaeon. Classification (GTDB taxonomy): domain Archaea; phylum Nanobdellota; class Nanobdellia; order Woesearchaeales; family UBA10216; genus UBA10216. The sequence continues at coordinate 2,849 of CAZBFZ010000053.1, read as the reverse complement.
CCAGGGGTTGGAATAGTATCCACTTACCTGAATGAGCGCTATGCAACACTCACAGGGACGTCAATGGCCTCGCCCCATGTCGCTGGAAGCCTCGCACTGGCACTTTCCATTTCGCGCGAGGGCAGCCTTGAGGGTGTAATGAAGGAAGAAGCTGAGAAACTCGGAGAGGAAGACGCCTTTGGCGCAGGGCTGGTAAGGGTTGACAGAATGGCTGAATACCTTGCAGGCGCAGGGCTAAATCTTGGCAGAGGCAATTCGCCGCTGCCGCTGCTGAACAATTACCGCAGATTTGAAAAGGCGGCTGACGCAGCTGTGAAAGCATTTGCACAGGATGCGGTTGCTGAAATAAGGAGGCTGCTGTCATGATGAATGATGAAGATAAAAGCAGGGAAGGGCTTGAAGCTACAGTTAAGGATGCTTACATAATATATGCCGAAACCAAGGGGCTTGATGCGGATGAGCGGCAGCAAAAATACGCTGCATTGCTGCAGAGGGCAGAGGAGCTGCAGCAGCAGTACGGAAGCGAGAAGTTTGGCTACATGAAGTTTGAGTACGTCAAAGATGCGATAGCAGCAACAATCAAGGAAAAAGAAATCGTTGATTTGCTTGTCAGGGACGGCTATGTGGTGAAGGAGCAGGGAAGGATGAGGGCGTTATAGCCTTATCCCGACAACCTCTGCAAAATCTTCCCTTATGCGCTTCTCAAAGTCTGCAACAGTTTCACCTTCCTCTTTCTCCTTAGCAAGGATGTGCAGCAGCTTGTAAGCAAGGTCCTTTTCCCTGTCAGCATGGAAGGCCTTGGACTGCCCGGCGTGCTCGGCTATGAGCTTGTGCTCAGCGTCCTCAACGCTCTGGTAGTCAACCTTAACCTCCTCGAAATCCTTCCCTGAAAGCTTGGAAGTGTTCTTTGCAGCGTAAACAGCCCCTTTGCTGTAAACAGCCTCCAAAAGCTGCCTGAAGCCGACGTCGCTTGTTTTTCCTGAGCGGAGCTTTCCCGCAACCCTGACAAGAACTATGGTGTTGAAGAATTCCTTCTGCCCAATCGAGGCCATAAGCTCGCCAGTTACTTCCTCTGGAGTTTTCTTCTCCGCATCCACGCTTACGGCAAAAACATTATGGACAATAACAGGGTGATGCTTCGCATTGACCTCGCCGCTGCCTGACACTTCAACAATGTAAAAGCCGCCATTCCCAATGAGCTCAAGCTCGTCAAAGCTGTTAGGGAAGAGAGGGCCGGGGAAGGTTATAAGGCCGTAACCAGCCACTTCGCGCTCGAAAACCCTGTGGATGTGGCCTCCTGCGTAATAGCCAAAGCCCTTCGGGAACATTGCCAAAGGGACAGCGTCCATCTGGTCCAGGCCGGAGGGCTTGAACTCTTCAATGGCGGTGTGGAACATGAAAATCCTGAAACCCGGCTCGCACTCAAGGCTGCCAAGAAGAAGCTGCTCGTAGTAGTGCTTGTCCAGCATGCCCTTCTTGCCGCCGATGCCAACAATTTTTGCACCGGTTTCTTTGTCAACGGTGAATTTAAGCTGAATTTTTCCATCGTCCGTGCTGCTGCCCCTCATGACGTTTGTAAGGAGCCCAGCATTTTCCAGAACGTCAAGCATAGTCCTGCCAGTCGGGGAAAAATCATGGCTGCCCGGGATGATGTAAACAGGCAGCTTCCTGTCTGCAAGCTCCTTCAGCTTGCTTGTCACTTCCTTAAGGCGGTCAATTGACGGAAGCGAGGTGTTAAAAAAATCGCCCGAGATGAGGATGAAGTCAACAGCCCTCTCCAAGCAGATGTCAATGGCTTTTGCAAACGCCTTTGTGCTTGCCTCTGCAAGCCTCTCATCAGCCCACGAGCCGATGTGCACGTCAGCAAAGTGCGCGAATCTCATATCGGCTTGGAATGAGGGGCTGTTTTTAACATTTTTGCTCGAAGCTATAAGCCCCCTTATACCCCTTATGAAAAAAGATTAACTAATTCTCCGGATAGTATACGGTTTCAGCGTAAGGCGTTTTGGCAACGGCTGATAATAACTCGCAGTTGCGAAGCAAAACCCTAACGAGAAAAAGAGGTGGTTAGGATGATAGAGGAAAAGGACGTGGTGCTATTGGCGCATTTGCGGAGGAATGCCAGGACGAAGCTCACCCACATAAGCAAGCAGACCGACATACCGGTGTCAACCATATTCGAGCGAATCAGGACGCCTCTGGGAAGCTACGTCAGGAAGTACACCTGCCTGCTCAACAACAGCGAACTCGGCTTCAGCTCGAGGGCAACGCTCATCCTAAAGGTAGACAAGGAGCAGAAGCACGATATAGGGCAGTTCCTTGAAAAGCACCAGAACGTGAACTCGCTGTACAGGATAAACAACGGCTACGACTTCCTCATCGACGTCATATTCAAACAGATGGCGCACCTCGAGGAGTTTATTGAGCAGCTCGAGAGAAAGTTCAGGATAAAGCACAAGGAGGTATACTTCATTATAGACGAGGTAAAGCAGGAGTCATTCATGGCAGACCCCCAGACGGCACTGTTCCTGTTTGATGATGGCAGGGGAAAAAAGAAGCAGCAGGCAAAAAACAGGGCAGCAGAATGAACGGTAAACAGATAAATTTAAATACACGTATGTTTAAACATACGTTTATGGTGACCAAGACGTTGACTATAACAAAAGATGCCTATGAACAGCTTAAGGCACTCAAAAAACCTGATGAAAGCTTCAGCGAAGAGATAAAGAGAATCACAGGAGGCAAACAGGACATTATGCGGTTTGCAGGCATTTTGAGTGATATAAGTGATAACGACTTTGAGGAAATGAAGCAGTCCATACGAGATTTGCGTAAGCGAAGTTTTAGCA
>CAZBFZ010000052.1:0-5861 GCA_964491245.1 uncultured Methanosarcinales archaeon | reverse complement strand
TATTTCATCAAACTGCTCCATAGCTTCCTTTACCTCTTTAGGCAAGGATACTGTCATAGACACCATACCAACCACCTCGGTTAACCTAGAACCCCAAAATGCGGTCAAAATATTTAAATTTTGCGGTGAAAACACCGAATTATGTGAGAATAAGGGTTTAAGGCTGGAAGAAAGCCCTGCGCCTTTTGCAAGCCTTGCCCCAGCCGCAGAGGAAGAAGAGTTTGAAACAGTAAAAGTGCTGGTAGAAGACACTAGCAAGATAGACACTGACGGCGACGGCCTGGTTGACAGGATAGAGTGGATAGTGCCCAGCTTAAGCAACCAGACTTATGAGGTGGAGATAACAATACTGAACGTCCAAAGCTACCCTACAGTAGGAGGAAACTGGACAGTAGTGTTCAACACCACAGGGACAGCCAACCTGACAATCACCGCAGTAAACGGCACAAGCTACGCAGAAACGCCGGTTGACAACGCCTCCACAGTTAATGACCTTGAATTCCTTGAGCTAAGGTGCGGCAGCAACATAACAGCGCCAACGCTGATAACGAACAGCAGCGGCAACCTGGTGAATATCCTTGTGGAAAACTGGAGCTGCGACAGCCAGACAGCATACCACACAGTCAAGGTGCTGACAGAAGGCAAGCACACGCAGGAGTTCAACTTCTCAAACCTGACGGCTTACGCATTCAACACGGCAGCGAATGACGTGTGCGACACTGGAGACGACCAGGGAACGTGCACCATAACGTCCGCCAAGGGCGTGACCAACCGGTCAAGGCTCAACTTCACCAACCTAATCATAGCAAACGGGGGCAAGCTGTTCAACACGACACTCAACACGCTCTTCTACATCAACGCCACAAACATAACGATAGAAACCGGAGGCAACATCTCAGGAAACGTGAACGTAACAGCCATCAACATGACCATACAGGCAGGAGGAGGCGTAAACTTGACAGGAGGAGGGTACCGAGGTGGCGGGTGTGGCGCAAATGGGAACGGACCAGGAGGAGGAAAATCGGATTCTAGGGGTGGCGGTGCAGGATATGGTGGCAAAGGCGGTGATTCAAAAAATGGTGGAGCTGGAGGTCCTGCCTACGGTAGCATAACAGCTCCTCAGGATTTAGGTAGCGCAGGCGGCTCAAGAAGCGGGGTTGGCAGCTGTAATGGCGGAGCAGGCGGCGGAGCCATATTTCTTAACCTGACAGACACACTAACCGTTTTAGGAAACATCAGTGCCAATGGCGATAATGGCACTAATAATGGTAGTGGTAACGGAGTGGGCGGCGGCTCCGGCGGTTCAATTTATATCATAGCCAACAACTTCACAGGCAATGGCTCAATATACTCGGGAGGAGGAGGAGCAGGAGGAAGAGCAACAAACGACGGCGGCGGCGGAGCAGGAGGCAGAATAGCAATATACTACAACACCAGCACCTACACAGGAAGCATAGAAGCAAAAGGAGGAGAGGGCGGTAACGCAAAAAGCGGAGGAGCAGGAACCATATACCTTAAGCAATCAGGAACAAACGGCGAGCTGATAATCAGAAACACGCCAACTACAGATACAGCCATAACTGAAATAAACACTACATTCCTACCCCCGCCAACAGTTGATATACTAAACGTTTCATCAGCAACAGTAAGAGGCAACGTAACAGTAAATCAAACAACAGAATTCTCCTCAGGAACAGTTTACATGGATGCTGCAGTAAGTGGCACTTCTTCTGTGACAGTAAAATCAGGTGTAACATTAACGCATACAGGCAATGCTGATGCCATAAACTTCACAATAAACATAACAGCGTCTAATCTAACAATAGAAACCGGAGCAAGCATAAACGCAACTGGAAAAGGCTTTAATAGTGCAAGTTGTGGTAACGGTACAGGACCTGGTGGCGGTATTGATTCAGGCAGTAACAGTGGTGGAGGCGGTGCAGGATATGGTGGCAAAGGCGGTGATGGTACTGGTGGAACTCCTTCAGCTGGAGGTTCTGCCTACGGTAGCATAACAGCTCCTCAGGATTTAGGTAGCCAGGGAGGTGGAGGTTTAGGGACTGGTGCCTGTTGGGGCGGAGCAGGCGGCGGAGCCATATTTCTTAACCTGACAGACACACTAACCGTTTTAGGAAACATCAGTGCCAATGGCGATAATGGCACTAATAATGGTAGTGGTAACGGAGTGGGCGGCGGCTCCGGCGGTTCAATTTATATCATAGCCAACAACTTCACAGGCAATGGCTCAATATACTCGGGAGGAGGAGGAGCAGGAGGAAGAGCAACAAACGACGGCGGCGGCGGAGCAGGAGGCAGAATAGCAATATACTACAACACCAGCACCTACACAGGAAGCATAGAAGCAAAAGGAGGTGGAGGAGGAAAAGCAGGAGATAACGGCACCATCCTCAAAGTTTGGAACCTGACCGGAATAACTGAGTCGCTGAACACGACTTCGGCAAACATAAGCGATATCAAAAGGGTAAACGGAACGGTGCTGGCGAACAACGTAACGCTCAACAACAGCATCAGCGAGGTGGTGTGGGCAAACGTCACAATATACGCTGGCGCGACGCTTGCGGGAAACGCGACCTCAAACGCAAACCTGAAGTACGAGCTTAACTTCACAGGGCCATCAACAAACGGCACACACCCTGTCAATGCGACGTTCGCCACGCAAACGAGCTCGGTAACGCTGACAGTGGCAGACCCAACCGTGCCAAATAATACAATAATAAAACCTCTATCTAATACCAACATTTCAGGAAGCTTCCTCATAAACGCTTCAATAAACGACTCTGGCAGCGGCATGGGCTTCGTCAACTTCACCATTTACAACAACACCGGAAACGCCACAGGACTGACAATAATGACCTTGGGGGCAGGAACAGCAACGTCAGGCTACTGGAACGCGACATTCGACTCGGCAACGCTCAGAGACGGAAGGTACAACGTAAGCGTCAACGCGACAGACGCGTCAGGCAACATAAACATATCAGCCAACACCTCAATAACCTTAGACAACACGCCGGTAAACATCACCATAGTAACGCCGCAAAACGACACAACACAAACCGGAGCATTCCTGATAAACGCGTCAGCCAACGACTCGCTAAGCCAAGTGTTCAATGTTACCTACAAGCTTTACAACAACACAGCAAACGCAACAGCGTGGATATTCGCAAACATTGGAACAGGCAACAGGGACCAAGGCTACTGGAACGCGACATTCGCCGCAGCAACGGTGAGAGACGGAAAGTACAACATAACAGCAAACGCGACAGACTACTCAGGAAACCAGATGGTTGCCAACATCTCGCAAATTGAGTTGAAGGTCCTGCCTGCCCTAACGCTAAAGCTGCCGGAGCAGCCGGCAAACGTGACTGTAAATTTCAGCATTAACTTCAGCGCGACAGACGCTGCAGGCTTAGACAAGTGCTGGTACAACATTAATGACGGGGAAAACGTAAGCCTTCCAAATTGCGCAAACTCAACAGGAAACGCCAGCGAAGGCGAGCACATAATCAGGGTGTACGCGAACGACACCAACGGCAACTTAAACGCAACAAACGCCAGCTTCAGGGTGTGGGGGCGAATCGTAGACACCAGCCAGACTCTGCAATCAGGCGTGTACACGAACACAAGCGTGTTAGTCACCAATAACGCTGTATGGACGTGGAACGGCAGCGTAAACCACACAATGACCAATTTAACAATACACCCAGGAGCCATGATAAACGCGACAGGCACAGGATTCGCAGGAGGAACAACCGATGGAGTTAACGGCTCAGGACCCGGAGGAGGAAACTCCACAATAGGCTCAGCGGGAGGAGGGGCAGGGCACGGAGGAGAAGGAGGATGCGGAACAATAAGCAGCAGCCTTAGCTGCAGCGCGGCAGGAGGAGGACAAAGCTACGGCTCGCTAACGCAGCCAACAAGCCAAGGCTCAGGAGGAGCAGGAGGAGACGGCTCAGGAAGAGTTGGAGGGGCTGGAGGAGGAAGCATATTCCTAAACGTAACAAACACCCTGACAGTAAACGGCGTGATAAACGCCTCAGGACAAAACGGCATCAACGGAAGCAGCGGCTCCACCTCGGACGGTGGCGGAGGAGGAAGCGGAGGAAGCATATACATAACCACAACCAACCTTACAGGAACAGGAAAAATACAAGCCACAGGAGGCGAAGGAGGAGATGACAGCAGCACCACCCCAGATTACGGAGGAGGGGGAGCAGGAGGAAGGATAGCAGTCTATTACACAACCAAAACAGGATACTCAGGCAGCATCAGCGCCACAGGAGGAACAGGGTCAAGCGCAGCCAAAGACGGAGGGCCTGGAACAATATTCCTAAAATCAAACAGCCAGGCAAACGGCGAACTAATCATAGACAACACAGGAAGAGTAACCGTGAATGAAAGCATAATAACAATTAACAACGAAAAAGTAGACATACTCAACATCTCAACCGCCACAGTCAGAGGCAGCATAACAGTAATTGAAAGAGCAGAACTGTTCTCAGGAATCATAGCGCTGGACGCCGCAATAAACGGCACTTCTTCCAACGTGACAGTCTGGAACACAGCAAACCTAACACACACGCCACGGGCTTCGGGGGACTTCGCAATAAACATCACAGCGAACAACCTGACCATACAGGCAGGAGCAGTCATAAACTTATCAAACGCAGGATTCGCAGAAGGAACAACCGCTGGCGTTAACGGCTCAGGACCAGGAGGAGGAAACTCAACATCATGGGGAGGAGGGGCAGGGCACGGAGGAGAAGGAGGATTAATCTCAAGAACTGGAGGGGCAAAAGGAGCAAGCTACGGCTCACTAACGCAGCCAACAAGCCAAGGCTCAGGAGGAGGAGGAGGAGCTGGTTCACACGCTGGGGGGGCAGGAGGAGGAAGCATATTCCTAAACGTAACAAACACCCTGACAGTAAACGGCGTGATAAACGCCTCAGGACAAAACGGCATCAACGGAAGCAGCGGCTCCACCTCGGACGGTGGCGGAGGAGGAAGCGGAGGAAGCATATACATAACCACAACCAACCTTACAGGAACAGGAAAAATACAAGCCACAGGAGGCGAAGGAGGAGATGACAGCAGCACCACCCCAGATTACGGAGGAGGGGGAGCAGGAGGAAGGATAGCAGTCTATTACACAACCAAAACAGGATACTCAGGCAGCATCAGCGCCACAGGAGGAACAGGGTCAAGCGCAGCCAAAGACGGAGGGCCTGGAACAATATTCCTAAAATCAAACAGCCAGGCAAACGGCGAACTAATCATAGACAACACAGGAAGAGTAACCGTGAATGAAAGCATAATAACAATTAACAACGAAAAAGTAGACATACTCAACATCTCAACCGCCACAGTCAGAGGCAGCATAACAGTAATTGAAAGAGCAGAACTGTTCTCAGGAATCATAGCGCTGGACGCCGCAATAAACGGCACTTCTTCCAACGTGACAGTCTGGAACACAGCAAACATCACGCACACCCCGGGGGCAGGAGACTTCGCAATAAACATCACAGCGAACAACATGACAATACAAGCTGGAGGGAGCATAAACGCGTCAGGCGCAGGATTCGCAGGAGGAACAACCATTGGCGTTAACGGCTCAGGACCCGGAGGAGGAAACACAACAAACACCGCGACAGGAGGAGGAGCAGGGCACGGAGGAGAAGGAGGAAATAGCTCACGAGGAGGAGTAAGAGGACCAATCTACGGCTCACTAACACAGCCAACAAGCCAAGGCTCAGGAGGAGGAGGAGGAAGCGGAGGAGCAGGAGGGGCAGGAGGAGGAAGCATATTCCTAAACGTAACAAACACCCTGACAGTAAACGGCGTGA
>CAZBFZ010000051.1:4721-5865 GCA_964491245.1 uncultured Methanosarcinales archaeon | reverse complement strand
GTGGAAGCAGACGAGGAGCTGAAGTCAAACATCTCATCAGCAACGCTCAGGATAAGCTACACCGACGAGGAAGCCCTGGCCGCAAACCTGAGCGAGGAAAGCCTTGCACTGCACTTCTACAACGAAACATCGCTGGTGTGGCAGCAGCTGAACTCGACAGCCAACACAGCACTGAACTATGTTGAAGGCAACACCACCCACCTCAGCCTGTTCGGCATATTCGGCAGCGAGCAAAACCAGACGGCAAACATAACAGCCAACGCAACAGTGAATGCAACATTGACAAACGCAACAAACGAAACAGCAGCCAACACCACAAACCAAACCGCTGCAAACCAAACAGCAGGGGCAGCTGTTAACGAAACGAGCAGTGCGCAACAGCCACAGCAGCAGGGAACAGAAACAGCAGGTGGAGGAGGGGCAGGAGGCGCGGCAGAAAAGCGGCAAGCCGAGAAAAAAACTGAAGCTGAAAAAGAAGAAGCAACGCCTGCTGCGAAAGCAACAGAAGCGGATGATTGCTCATATGAGGTAAAGGCCGAGCTGGCTGGCAAGCCCTCATTCATAAACACAACAAGGGTAAACGCCTCGGTAGTCAACACAGGAACGTGCGCGCTCCAAAGCGTTGAAATAAAGCTGACCAAGCCGTTAGACTCTTACATTTCAGTAGAAAACGGCAGCGCCGCAGAGCTTGGGCCTGCAGAAAGCCTCGCCTTTTCCCTGAAGCTAAAGGCGCCATCTGGAGAGGCGCAGAAGCAGCCGCTCCAGGGATTCACCGTAAAAGAGCCGAGGAAAAAAGCCGTTTACGCAGGCAAGATAATCATAACAGGACAAGGCGTCAAAGGGCTGGGGCTGGATATTGAAGCAGCAGGGCCAAAGCTGGAGGAGGAAGTGCCAGTGAACATAGAAGTGTACGAGCTTGAACAAAATGGAGGGAAAGCCCTGATTGCCACGGCAATAATCGCTGCTTTCATCCTTCTCGGAGTCCTTGGAATCGGCTACAGCGCAATGGCAAAAAAGCGAAACAGAGGCAACGGCAGGGAAACTAGTGGCGGCAACAGCGTGACCTTTTTAGAAAAAAGGTCAATCAAAAACGAGGATAGCACCGCTAAAGAAGCAAGCCCAACTCCGGAACCGGAACACGAAA
>CAZBFZ010000051.1:2243-4621 GCA_964491245.1 uncultured Methanosarcinales archaeon | reverse complement strand
AGGAAAAGCTCAGCTTCGAGGAAAAGCTAAAAACGGTCTCGGAAAAGTGGGACCAGAGGCAGCAGGATGGCGAAAACAGCAACAGCGGCAGCAGCGAAGGCGAAGACAAATAGCTTTCCTTCACAGGTACAGGAGGAGTACGCCAGCCACGACCATAACAAGGGCCGTAATTTTCTGAAACAAAGCCCTTTTATCAAGTTCCTCCTTCATGAGCTTTGGCGCCAGAATTGTGAGGGCTGCAGCAAAGGCAAAAATGAGGACCACATGGGATCCGTATATGGCAGAAACCAGAACCACTGGACCGTACACCACTGCCAGAACGAAAAAAACGCCTGTAATGATAACAGACAGTGCATATTCCCCAAGGAACACAAGCCAGCCTGCTCTGGTTACTTTAGGGATTGATGCTCTGATGTTTCTTCTGGCAATTGGCAGCGTCAATAGTGCTAATGCTGCAATAAAGTTCCCTATTCCTATTAACAGGAAGACTGAGAACGCGCCAATTGGGGCTGCCAACTTCAGCAGGAAAACAGCTCCTGCGGATATTAAGGCTGCCGCACTTCCAAGATATAAGCCTCGTCCGATGCCAAGTTTTGCCCTTGAAAACTTGGCTGAAACGAGTAAAGCGCCTCCCAGTACAAGGAAGAAGGCAAGAATGGATCTTGCCGTCATGACCTCGCCAATGAAAAGCGCCGATAGCAGCAGCACAATCAGCGGAGACAGCTGAAAGACAAGCGATACTCGTGAGACCTCCTCTGACGAAAGAGCTGAATAAAATGGCAGGTAAACGAGCATAGAAAGTAATCCTGCTGTCACCCCAATCATGATAAGGAGAGGTGGTTGGGATAAGATGCTCGAGAAAGGAACGAGGAGTATGGCAAATCCCCCAATGAGCCCCTGCAGCACCACCATTGTGAAGCTATCAGGAAGATATTTTGTGCGCAGAATCTTGAGCATGACGGCACTAAGCGCCCTGCCTGTGCTGGCGACAATCACAAACAACAGCCAAAAATCAGTCAAAACCATTAGAACATTCAAACTAAAAAGAGAATATAAAAACTTTACTTCCTTGCCTTCTCCAGCTTGCCATGAAGCATGACCTTTTTAGAAAAAAGGTCAATCAAAAAACGAGTGAGAAATTCGCTAACATTACTTTCTGGCTTTTTCCAGCTTGCCATGAAGCAGAGCATTGAGCGACTGGTCGTTGACCTTGATGACCTTCCACCTGACACCGGGAATGTCTCCGTAAGACCTGCCCTTCCTGCCCCCAATGCACTCAACCATGACCTCATCGTGCTCGTCAATGAGCTTGGAAGCGCCATCGCCAGGGCAGAATGCCGTCACTTGCCTGCCATTTTTTATGAGCTGGACACGAACACATTTTCTCATGGCAGAGTTCGGCTGCTTCGCCTCAAACTGAACCTTCTCAAGAACAATGCCCTTCGCCTGCCAAGAGCCCTCCAAAGGGTCAGACTTGATCCTCATGTTCATGACCCTGACTACATAAGAGTGCTTAGCCCACCTTGCCTTGGCCCTTCGCCTGCTAAGCGAGCCTCCTGCATTCAAACCGCGAGCCTTCTTCGCCATATCAAGAAGAGCATTAAGAGGTGGTTTATAAAGATTGCTGAATAGGGTTCTGGTGCGGGGTCGGGTTAAATGACTTCTTTTAGCCAAAACGGTGCGGATAGGGTTACGTTCATTCCGACCAGAATGAAGCCCACCCTTGAGCTTCAACAGCTTTTGGGTGGGATTTTTTACAATAGCTTTAAATACATCACAATCGGATTGAAACGATTGGTCGGAATGGGGAATATCGTCTCAGAAACATTAACAAAACTTTGGGGCAATATTCTCAAAGTTATTTCTTTTGCCGCCATAGTTTATTTTATTTTAGGAGTATTTGGACCTTTTAAGCTAAATAGTCTAAACGCTTATTTTAAAGTTGGATTGGTGATTATTGTTGGCGGGCTCATAGAATTTGCTATTCTTGATTTGTCTAGTAAAGCTATTCAAAATATAGCTAAAACAATCAACTTATATTTAAGTGGCATTAAGGAAGTTCTGAAATTAAAAGCTGATATTTCTAAATTAAATGTTGAGTTTGAGAACTTAAAAAAAGAAGTAGAATTACTAAAAGGGGCTGATAAAAAATGAATAAATCTCTAAAAAATTGGAATGATTTTTTTATCCAGATTGGATATGCACTCCTTTTGGGAATGATTCTCGGAATTGTTATTGTCATTTTATCAAACCTTCTTCGTATCAAATAATATTATTTTACCGCTTTTAGCAGCAGTTCTCGCCATTCCGCTTTTTCGTTCAGTCCTGCCGCTTGTGCTGGCGTAATATAAGCGTAAGAACTAAACAACCCTAACTTC
>CAZBFZ010000051.1:543-2143 GCA_964491245.1 uncultured Methanosarcinales archaeon | reverse complement strand
CCGTACTGCGCAGGCTCAACAACGAACACAAGCAGCCCGTTCTGGTCAACAAAGCAGTCCTTCAGGCGCGCTTTTGTGGCTGTCTCGAAGAAGGACATTAGCTTCATCAGGTTATTATCATACTTGATTTTCTGCATCTTGTCCTGAGAATCAGCGGCAGCAGCCATCATTAACGACCGTTCATGAATAGTTTATCTCAAAACTCCAACAACGGATATGGAGAATGGCTTCTTGCACAGGACGCCAAGCTCGTCATTTGGAACCTGAAGCTCCACAACCTCGCAGTCAGACATCGCACTATAATGCCTGAAGTCATCCTTGACAGATGATTGGCAGTTTGAAGCGACAAAAACCTTAGCGAGCCTGTTGTGCTTCAGCAGCTTCATGACCTCGGCAGTGCCGATAACAAGCTTGCTGCCCTGCACGTGCTTCCTCAACTCAACCAGCGCTTCCATTTTTCATTCGCATTTGTCACTTTTTATTTTTTGAAACCAGCTTTGGCAGGCCTGTTCCGACAGGCACAGGCTGGTTCAGCATGACATTCTCGACAACCGAAGTCAGGTTGTCAACCTCGCCGTAAAGGCTCGCGTTTATGATGTGCTTGATCGGGGTTTCAAACGAAGCCCTGGCAAGGACGCTTGACTTGTCCCGAACAACGCCATACCTCGTAATCCCCTTCACCTTGCCGTCTGCGCACATGACATCGGCAACGAGCATCAAGTGGCGGATGTCAACGTTCAGGCCCTGGGTCTCAATGACCTTGTAAACCTCGTCAATGACTGCCCGCCTCGCAGCCTCAATGCCAAGGGTTTCCTCTATCTCAAACACGTCATTGGTTGTTGTCCTTGCCTCATCAACAAAAGGTATCTGAAGCACCTTCTTCAGGTTGGAGCCGAACGTGAGTATAACGTACTCGCTGCCCTTCCTAACAGGCAATACCTGCGTAACTCCCCTTACGCCCTTCACAAAGGCCTCCTTTGCCTTCTCCTTGAGCTTGAATATGTCGCTCACTCCCCCCTCCTTTGCCTTCACCTTCAGGACAAGCGCATCGCCCTTGATGTCAACGTGCACTCCCTTGGCGCCAATCTTGAGCGCCTTGGCAAGAGTAACCTCGTTAATGGCGAGCTCCTTCATCTTGGCAACATCGAGCTGCACCTCAATCCTGTTATCGGCGACGTTGATGGAAAACTCAAGCGCGATGTCCTTGAGCTTGGTTTCCTTAATCATCAGCGCAACCCTCTTTATGTCCTGCCCCTCAGCGTAGGGCTTCTTGAGGTAAATCTCCATCATAGGAGTGGTAAGGTTCTTCCTGCCGTCAAGAATCTCGATAATCCTCGGCAGGCCCATGGTGACGTTCATCTCGGAAACGCCAGCGAAGTGGAACGTGTCCAATGTATTGTGAGTTACGATGCCGTCAAAGGTCGTGAAGGTCTCTGTTTCTTCCACAGAGAAGTCATAGACGTGCGGCGCCGTTGGTTTCACATAATCTAGCGCCACTATTTCGTCCCACACAACATCTGCGTCCAGCATCCTTTTAATTACACCTAGTTCTTCGCTGATGTCAGCACTCTTTTTTGCTGCAAGCGCCGAGAAATTTTCG
>CAZBFZ010000051.1:0-533 GCA_964491245.1 uncultured Methanosarcinales archaeon | reverse complement strand
CCTTCCCACCTTCTGCTTCCTTGTCAGCTTGGTTACCAGCCTGCTTGGAAGCCCGAGCTTCTGGCCAAGCGTTGCAAACAGCTGCCCATAGCCGGGAATCATGTCAATTACGTCATAACTTTTTTCCCTCTCCTCGGCCACTTCCAGCTTTTTAACCAACTTAACCAGCGCAGCCTTCTTTTCAGGGATTGTTGAGCCAATCTTTTCCAAAAACCTTTTACTGTACCTGTAGGAAACAGAAAGCCAGTACTGGCCATTCTTATCCGAATTCTTGACAGAAAATATTCCCAGCCTTGTGAGCAGCAAAGAAATTCCATCAATAAGTTCCTCCGAATTGGAGCTGGCCCTTATCACATTTCTAATAACGCTTACATTTCCGTCGCCGTCAAAATACGCCTGCAGCAGGCCGGTGATGAAATCTTCATTGGCATCAAAAGCAAATCCTGGAACCGTCTTATGCGCTGACTTTTTGCCAGCAGCCAGCCTAAGAAGGTCTGCAAGCACTGTTGAGTGCATCCATAAGGTGGTGCTTG
>CAZBFZ010000050.1:0-5947 GCA_964491245.1 uncultured Methanosarcinales archaeon | reverse complement strand
GAGAACCGTACGGCTCAATTGTGGATTTATCATTCACGCGCGTGGTGGACGGCAATCTCGTAAAGGTGCTCTCGTGGTACGATAACGAATGGGGATACGTGTCCATGTTGGCCAAACACGTGGAGAGTTTGAAAAAATTACTTTGACGCAAATAATGCGAATTACGCAAATGTTGTAAATTATTTATTCTCGCACCACCACACATAGCCAAACGTTATCTGGAATAATAAAAAGTCTCTTTATTTTTTATAATTTTGGCAATTTATTTTCGCGGTCGGCGAATAATAACTTTAAAAGTCACTAACATATTAATTAAAAATTCAAATCTATGGAACAAATATCAAACAACACATCCAATTCTGACGCAAAATCATTTAAACTATACACGGGGAAAGCGCCGCTACCTCTACAAATTATCGGTGGGCTTATGGGGCTTGGTGGATTAGGCATGATTTTGCAAGGCATTCCGTTACTCATTCTTTTGGGTTTCGGAATCATCCCAATAATATTGGGTATCTTCAACATAAAATACGCTAAAGCTATATTCAAAATGCAAAGAAAGGGCTTCAAGGGCACTCTTATTTTACAGAGCATAGTTGTTATAGTTTCAGTAGTTCTTTGGGGAATTTCCGGTTTCACAAAATTAAACGAGAGTGTCCTTGGTGGAATTTTGTATGCTCTTGTGGTAAGCGGTGTACTATATCTATACCGCGATAAGTTCATAAATGAATAAATCACCACAATCCTTTTTAAGGGAATAGAGGATTTTATTACATCGTATAGCAACATATATTTGGCTACAGGAAAATTACTCAAATATATCTTATGGAATGTAACTTTTCCTCCGCCCAAATTTTCATCCCTTAGTTTTGATGAAGGTTTAGGCGGAGATAATTAAACAAAACATCGTCTGAGAACAAAAGTTTATTTTGTTAAGCCGGGATGAAAATTTCAGATGATGCGTAAACGTTATCAGAGATACTGCTCTTTTACAAAATGCTTTTAGAAGGGAATTGCCCTTCAAAGTTTCCCAAACCAAGGAGGTGCAAGATGGCTTCTTATGTTAAGATTATCGCAGTTCCACCGGGTCAGGCGCCGCTGGCAATTCGTCAAGAGTGGGTTGGCATGACTCTTCCTGTTGCGGAGAATTTGCCACCCGACACCATCGAAATCGGAGTATTCGGCGGAGAACTAAATCCAAATGACCGGAATGGCTATCCCGTAGAGACTGCTCTTGCGATTCAAGAGCTTGAAAAGCAGGGCCGCCCTGAAACCGCTAAGTGGTGGAGGACAAATCTTGATACCACACAGCCTCCGTGGCTGTCCTTTCCACACTATGTCTGCCGATTTATCTCCTGATCAGTTCAGGGGAAATCGCAATGGTCGTGCGAGGCGGATATTTTTCGCCTCGCACCCTTCTAAAAGCATTTTGTATGATTACTAATCACGTTCAGAGTATCGCCTAAAGGTATTACCATTTCTTCACCAAAATGACGCAACCCAAAAATAAGAGTCGGACGTGCTAAATTAGATTTATATCAAGCAGGAAATTCGTTTTAAAAACAACGGCACCACTTTTATTTGCGGTATTCGCATAATTGTAGTTTGGCACCAAAATGAGAATTGTTCTTGGTTCTGACCACGCCGGATTTCATCTTAAAGAAGCGCTCAAAAAATTTCTTGAGGAGCTTGGGTATGAAGTGGAGGATAAGGGTGCCTTTTCGCTCAATCCCGAAGACGATTACCCCGACTTTATGATTCCGGCGGCGGAAGCGGTTGCGAAAGACCCGGAAAATATCCGCGGAATTTTAATCGGCGGCTCCGGACAGGGCGAAGCGATGGTTGCGAACCGTTTTAGCGGAGTGCGCGCCGCAGTTTATTATGGAGGGAACGAAAAAATCGTGCGACTTTCGCGAGAACACAATAACGCAAACGTGCTTGCGCTCGGCGCTCGGTTTATGGACGAGGACGAGGCAAGCCGCGCGGTGAAATTGTGGCTTGCCACGAAATTTTCGGGGGAAGAGCGGCATCTGCGCCGGTTGAATAAATTTCCGGATGCAAGGGCAAAATAATTTTCACCTGTCCGCCGGCAGGCGGATACGGATTTCCGTATGGATATCCATACGGAAAAACAGCACAGACATTTGTCATCTCGTTTCTCTGTGTGATTTATTTTGTCACGCAAAAAGAAGCGCATACAATACTCTCTTTTATGCAACAACATATTGAAATTATTCCCGCAGTCAATGCTGATACGTTTACGGAGGCGGAACAGCGCATCCGTCTTGTTGAACCATACAGCA
Source organism: uncultured Methanosarcinales archaeon (assembly GCA_964491245.1). Taxonomy (GTDB): domain Archaea; phylum Nanobdellota; class Nanobdellia; order Woesearchaeales; family UBA10216; genus UBA10216. Next base: position 3,644 of record CAZBFZ010000050.1, on the reverse strand, counting down.
CGTGGGTGCATCTGGACATAGCTGACGGCACGTTTACTAAAAACACGATTTGGCACGACGCGCGGGACCTTGTTGGTTTTCACACTTCGCTCAAGATTGAGGCGCATCTCATGATACGCGACATTGATATACGTATTGCTGAATGGCTTTCCGCTCCGGTGGATCGCGTGGTTTTTCATGTAGAAGCCGGGCATGACCCGGATTTGGTCATTCAAAAATGCCGCGAAGCGGGCAAACAGGTGGGCTTGGCTATTGTGCCCGATACTTCGTGGATTCAATTACAACCATATTGGGACAAGGTGGACATTGTGCAGACGCTCGGTGTGCATCCTGGACTGGCCGGACAGGAAATTCAGCCGGAAACATACGAAAAAATTGCACACTTACGCGCTTCCTGCCCGTCGTGTACAATAGAGGTTGACGGGGGAATGAAAGTGGGAACGGCACGCAGAGCGGCACTCAAAGGAGCAAATATTATTGCTGCCGCGTCGGCGATATTCGGGAGCAAAGATGTGGGGCGGGCGATTAAGGAACTCCGAAAGGATGTGACTCTTGATTAAGGGCGTAAAGCATAAAATGAAAAGTGAAAAACAACAGCACAAAAAACTTAAAATATTTTGAGTTTTACATTGTCGCTTTGCATTTTACACTTTAGCCATGTCTCATCTGCACGACGAAAAAATAAAATTTCTTGAGGAGAGGGCGAACGCAATCCGCCAGTCTATTATTGAAATGCTGGTGGAGGCGGGGTCTGGACACTCGGCAGGCCCTTTGGGCATGGCCGACATTTTTGCGCTCCTGTATTTTCATGAGCTGGTGCATGACCCCAAGCGTCCCGAATGGGAAGAACGCGACCGTCTGGTGCTTTCAAACGGGCATATCTGCCCCGTGCAGTACGCGGCAATCGCGCACGCGGGATATTTTCCGGTGGAGGAGTTAAAAACATTACGCAAATTCGGAACGCGATTACAAGGACATCCGCACCGCACCGCGCTCCCGGGTATTGAAACGACGTCCGGCCCGCTCGGTTCGGGCTTGTCGCAGGCGGTGGGTATGGCGCTCGGATTCCGGATGGACGATAAAAAAAATCTTGTCTATTGCCTGATGTCGGACGGGGAACAAGATGCGGGGCAGACGTGGGAGGCGGCACTGCTTGCCGGCCGCGAGAAGTTGTGGAACTTGATTGCGATTATGGATAGAAACAACATTCAGATAGACGGATTTACCGAAAATGTTATGCCGCTGGAGCCGCTTCGCGAAAAATACGAGGCGTTCGGCTGGCATGTGCTTGAAGCGGACGGGCATAATTTTGAGGAGATGCACAATGCCATCGGGGAAGCAAAAGCGATTTATGAAAAACCGAGCATGATTATCGCGCACACCATTCCGGGCAAGGGGGTGGATTTTATGGAGCGCAAGTTTGAGTGGCATGGAAAGCCGCCAAAGCCGGAAGAGGCGAAGCAAGCGCTCGCACAACTGCGCACGCTTGCGGGGAAGATACAGAGCGAACATGAATAGAAGCGTAAAATGCAAAACGCAAAGTGAAAAATAACAGCGCAAAATTCAAAATTTTTAAATTATGATACAGCAGAGCGCAAAACTTGCGGAGAATGTTTTTGAGAAAGATAGACTGGAGCAAGTGCCCACGAGAAACGGGTATGGCGAGGGTTTGGTGGAAGCGGGGCAGATATACCCGAATGTGGTGGCGCTCTGTGCGGATTTGACCGAGTCTACGCGCACCGAACCGTTTGCAAAAAAGTTTCCCGAACGGTTTGTGGAGATAGGGGTGGCGGAGCAGAATATGGCATCGGTCGCTTCGGGTTTAGCCGCGGTCGGAAAGGTGCCGTTTATTTCTTCCTACGCAATGTTTTCTCCGGGAAGAAATTGGGAGCAGATTCGCACCACTATTTGTTATAACGAACGGCATGTGGTGGTTGCGGGTGCGCATGCGGGAGTGTCGGTGGGGCCCGACGGGGCGACGCACCAAGCGATTGAAGATATCGCAATCACGCGCGTCATTCCCAATATGACCGTTATCGTTCCGTGCGACGCGGTTGAGGCGCGAAAAGCAACAATGGCCGCGGCGGGATTATCGGGGCCGGTATATCTGCGTTTTGCGCGTGAGAAAACAGCGGTTTTTACCACGGCAGAGACGCCGTTTGTTGTAGGCAAGGCGGAAATATTTTGGGAACCTGGCGGTAGCCCCTCGTTTGACTCGGGACGACCACAGCCAGATGTGGCTGTGGTCGCATGCGGACCTTTGGTGCACAACGCGCTACTCGCCGCGCATGAACTGGAAAAAGAGGGAATTAAAGTGCGCGTGATTAACAACCATACGGTAAAGCCGATGGACGAGGAAACGATTATCAAAGCCGCGAAGGACGCGGGTGCGGTGGTGACAGTGGAAGAGCACCAGATAAACGGCGGCATGGGCAGTGCGGTTGCGGAAGTGCTTACGCGCAACTGTCCCGTGCCGATGGAATTTGTCGGCGTGCAAAACCGATTCGGAGAATCCGGTGCGCCCGATGAACTTATTGAAGCATTTGGCATGGGAGTTTCCGATATCAAAGATGCAATAAGACGCGCACTACAAAGAAAATAAACTCCTCTGTTCAACACTCGGTGTTAAACACCGAGTGTTGAACAGACAAAACGTTGTAAATCCTTATAATTAGCTCAAGCGGCTTAAATCTGTGAATTCAATAAACACCAAATCAAGGTTTCTTTTTGCGACCGGTATTGTATTAACGGTGGTTTTTGCCGTTCTCCTTTTGACTGCCACGCCAACGAACGCGGCAACAGAATGGCACATCAAAGATGACGCTACAGGAGGAGATTGCTCTCTTATTGGCAATTGGGATACTGCAAGTAAAACATGCACTTTGTCGCAAGATTTAAGTCAGGGAATCATTATAGACAGTAACAACGTAATTCTTGACGGCGATGGGCACACTATTACCGGTACCGGAAGCAATACTGATAAGGGAGTTTTTCTTTACCAAAAAACCGGCGTTACTGTCAAAAATTTAAATATTAAGAAATTTGTTTCCTATGGAATTTACCTCAACTCTTCCAGCGGTAACACTCTCAAAGATAACAACGTAATCTCAAATGGTGGAGTTGGGGGAGGAGCCGGAATTCTTCTATACTCTTCTAGCAACAACACTCTCCTAGATAACACTGCTTCTAGTAACGCATCTGGAATATTCGTATACTATTTTAGTTACAATAACACTATTAAGGGTAGTATTGTGAATTCGAACAACTATTATGGAATCGCACTTTCCTACAACATTTATAATAATACCCTCGTAGACAATACTATAAGCTCGGATAGTTGGAACGGATGGAGCGGAATCTGGCTAGACCTTGCATTGAGCAATACGCTTACAGGGAACATCGTTTCGGGCAGTCAGGATGGGATTGTGCTCGAACGCTCCAGCAGCAACACCATTACAGATAATACTGTAAATTCTAACAGACGCTACGGAATCGCACTTAATTATTCCAATAACAACAATAAAATCTACAACAACAATTTCATCAACAACCCGAAGCAAGCATATATTAGTGGCGGTAGTGGCAACGCCTTCAACCTTTCCTCACCGACAGGCGGCAATTATTGGAATAACTTTGATGAGCCG